>NZ_JBJDRL010000026.1:0-61750 GCF_044987475.1 Microbacterium sp. ZW CA_36 | reverse complement strand
GGCGCCGGCCTCGTGCCGGGTCTGGCGGTTGGCGACACCTCGATCGTGTCGCCGGCGCTCGACGCGGCGATGAAGGCGGCGTCGCTGTCGCACCTCACGGCCGTGTCGGGCGCGAACTGCGCGCTCGTCGTCGGCATGGCCTTCGCCCTGGCCGCGGCATGCGGTGCTTCCCGGGGTCTGCGCGTCGCGAGCGGTCTCGCGGTGCTCGTGGGCTTCGTGATGCTCGTCACGCCGGAGCCCAGCGTGATCCGCGCCGCCGCCATGGCCGCCATCGCGATGCTCGCGGTGCTGCTCGGCCGTGCCGGGGTCGGCATCGCGCTCCTTTCCACGGCCGTGACGGTGCTGCTGGTCATCGATCCGTGGCTCGCGGCCTCGCTCGGCTTCGCGCTCTCGGCCGCCGCAACGGCCGCCTTGCTGCTGTGCGCGCGGCCGCTCGCTGCAGGCCTCGCTCGCGCCGTTCCCCGCCCCCTCGCGCTGGCGGTGGCCGTGCCGCTCGCCGCCCAGCTCGCGTGCGGACCCCTGCTGATCCTCATCGAGCCGACTGTTCCCGTATACGGTGTGCTCGCGAACCTCCTGGCAGGTCCCGCGGCGCCGGTGGCGACGGTGCTCGGCCTCGCCGCATGCCTTGCCGCACCACTCCCGTGGCTGCAGTCCGGTCTGGCGGCTCTCGCGTGGGTGCCGGCATCCTGGATCGCCGCGACCGCGACCACGACCGCCGGCCTGCCCGGCGACGCGCTGCCGTGGCTCGAAGGGTGGCCGGGAGCGGCGGCCCTGGCGATCCTCGGGCTCGCGATCGGGCTCGTCATCGCACGGGGACGCGGCGGGTCGCGCGCAGAGCGGCTGGCTCGGGCCGGATCCGTCTGCCTCGTGGCCGTGGTCACCGGCGCGGCGCTGGGCGCAGGCGCGCTCAGCTCGATCGCCGGCCGGTGGACGCTGCCCCGCGACTGGGCGGTGCTCGCCTGCGACGTCGGCCAGGGCGACGCGGTGCTGCTCCGCTCGGCCGGCGCCGTCGCGCTCATCGACACGGGGCCCGATCCCGAGCCACTCGCCGCCTGTCTCTCCCGCGCCGGGATCGAGCGCATCGACCTGCTCGTGCTCACCCACTACGACCTGGACCACATCGGCGGACTCGCCGCCGTGCGCGGCCGGGTCGGCACCGTCCTCCACGGTCCCGGCGACGCCGAGGGCAGGGCCCAGATCACCGCGCTGACGGCGCAGGGAGCGCGGGCGACCGAGGCATCCGCGGGCCTCACCGGCTCGCTCGGCGCGGCCCGGTGGCGTGTGCTCTGGCCGAAGCCCGGCAGCCGGGCGTTCCCGGAGGGCAACGACGCCAGCGTCGTCGTCGACGTGCGCGGCGGCGGCATCCCGCCCACGCTGGCGCTCGGCGACCTGTCCGCGTCGCCGCAGCGCGTGCTCACGGCATCCGGTGCGCTCGCCCCGCCGTACGCGATCGTCAAGGTCGCCCATCACGGCAGTGGAGACCAGGATGCCGCGTTGTACGTCGCCGCCCAGCCCGCCGTGGCGCTCGTCACGGTCGGGACCGACAACGACTACGACCACCCGAGAGAAGAGACGCTCGCGATCCTCGACGCTGTGGGCGCGCGCATCGCACGCACCGACCAGGACGGCGCGATCGCGCTCTGGTCGTCGGAAGGAGCCGTCGCGATCTGGCGCGAGCGCGGCGGCTGAGCGCCGGTGTTCCCGGCGACGCTCACGGCCGCCGCCGCAGCAGCTGCCGCCGACGACCGCCGTCGGTGGTCGTCGGTAGGCTGGGGGAATGGCTTCCCCCGCTCGCCGAGCACCCGCGAAGGCGGCACGCAGCGCCATTCCCCAGCTGTCCTGGCGGGCGCCACAGCCCGCGCCGATCGTGCTGGTGTCCGGTCCCGAAGAGGTCTGCGCCGAGCGCGCGATCGCGGGGGTGCGGGAATACCTGCGCGCCGAGGATCCGACGCTCGAGGTCTCCGACATCCGCGCCGACGACTACGCCGCGGGAACCCTTCTGGGCGTCACGTCGCCGTCGCTGTTCGGCGAGCCGCGGCTCGTGCGCGTGAGCGGCGTGGAGAAGTGCTCCGACACCTTCCTGGCCGAAGCCGTCTCCTACCTCTCGGCGCCACAGGACGGCGCCACCGTGGTGCTGCGTCACACCGGTGCGAGCGTCCGCGGCAAGAAGCTGCTCGACGCGATCCGCGCCGGGCAGGGGTCCGGTGTGGAGATCGCGTGTCCTGCCGTCAAGCGCGATTCCGACCGCTTCGACTTCGCCGCAGGGGAGTTCCAGGCCGCCAAGAAGCGCATCGCCCCCACCGCCCTGCGCGCTCTCGTCTCGGCGTTCGCCGACGACCTCACCGAGCTCGCCGCGGCGTGCCAGCAGCTGATCGCCGACGTTCCCGGCGACATCACCGACCAGATCGTCGAACGCTACTACGGCGGTCGCGTCGAGACGTCGGCGTTCACGGTCGCCGACACGGCGATCGCCGGCCGCTACGGCGAGGCGCTCATCGCACTCCGCCACGCGCTCGCCTCGGGTGCCGACCCCGTCCCACTGGTCGCAGCGGTCGCGATGAAGCTGCGGACCATGGCGCGGGTAGCGGGCAACCGCGAGCCCTCGGCGGCCCTCGCCGCCCGGCTGGGCATGAAGGACTGGCAGGTCGATCGCGCCCGCCGCGATCTGATGGGGTGGAACGAAGAGAGCCTGGGTCGCGCGATCCAGGCGACGGCGAGGGCGGATGCCGAGGTCAAGGGCGGCTCTCGTGATGCGGTCTTCGCTATCGAGCGCATGATCACGGTCATCGCGACCCGCGCGCCGTACGGCGCTTGAACGCGGGTACGCGAAAGGCCCGCCCCTGACGGGACGGGCCTTCTCGACCGATGCTCAGCAGGCGATCCCGCGCCGGCGGCGACCTCACGGTCGCAGAGCGTGTCGAAGGCTCAGAGCGCGGAGACCTGCTTGGCGATGGCCGACTTGCGGTTCGCCGCCTGGTTCTTGTGGATGACGCCCTTGCTGACGGCCTTGTCGAGCTTCTTGGACGCCGTGCCCAGCGCCTTCTCGGCGGCGGCCTTGTCGCCCGCAGCGATCGCCTCGCGGGTGCGACGGACGTGCGTCTTCAGCTCGCTCTTGACGGCCTTGTTGCGCTCGCGCGCCTTCTCGTTGGTCTTGTTGCGCTTGATCTGCGACTTGATGTTCGCCACGTGTCGACGTTCTTTCGTTCGAAGGGAATCGGATAGATGTGCCGGTCAGCGAGAGAGGGGCGCTTCGCGACGGTCGTGAGGGCGAACCCACACGCAAGCCAAACAAGGATTCTATCAGGTCGGTCGGCATCCCATTGACGCCCGCCTGCGTGCATGCGGCAGCGGCGCGATGATGCATGATCTAGGCGTGGGTGCGTGCACCCGAGGCGTGCGTCCATGACGAAGGAGTCCACCGTGCCGCAGCATCCGTCCGTCGACCTCGCACCGTTCCCGCCGGGCTTCCGGTGGTCCGCGGCGACCGCCGCGTTCCAGGTGGAGGGCTCGCGTGCCGCCGACGGACGCGGACGGTCGATCTGGGACGACTTCGTCGACGCTCCCGGCGCCGTCCGGGACGCCGCGACGGCGGACCCCGGCCCCGACAGCTACCGGCGGCACCGCGAAGACGTCGCGCTGCTCGCCGGACTCGGGGTCGACCGCTACCGCTTCTCGATCTCATGGGTGCGGGTGCAACCCGAAGCGGGCGGCCCCGTCCTGCAGGCGGGACTCGACTACTACCGCCGGCTCGCCGACGATCTTCTCGACGCCGGCGTCACGCCGTTCGCGACGCTGTACCACTGGGACTTGCCGAGCACACTCGAGGCGCAGGGCGGATGGCTGTCGCGCGACACTGCGCAGCGCTTCGGCGAGTACGCCGGGATCGTCGCCGAGGCTCTCGGCGACCGCATCCGTCACTGGTACACGCTCAACGAACCCGTCTCCACGTCGCTGCAGGGCTATGCCGTCGGCACACTGGCGCCAGGGCGTCAGCTGCTGTTCGGCTCGCTGCCCACCGTGCACCATCAGCTTCTCGCCCACGGTCTGGCCGAGCGCGCGCTGCGGGCCGCGGGTGCGGAGGAGGTCGGCATCGTCAACAACCACACGCTGGTGCTTCCCGCGAGCGGGACGGATGCCGACCTCACCGCCGCCGCGGTGTACGACGTCCTCCACAACCGCGTCTTCGCCGAGCCCGTTCTCACCGGGGCGTACCCGGACCTGGAGGCGTTCGGCATCCCGCCGATGCCGGTGGAAGACGGCGATCTCGAGGTCATCTCCGCGCCCGGGGACTTCTACGGCATCAACTTCTACAATCCGACGACGATCGCGGCCGCGGCGCCGGGCAGCCCCGTCCCCTTCGAGATCGTGCCCACACCGGGCGCACCCGTCACCGGGTTCGGACCGGAGTGGCCCGTCGTGCCCGCCTCGCTCACAGAGCTTCTGCTCGACTTCCGCGACCGCTATGGCGATCGCCTTCCTCCCCTCGTGATCGGTGAGAACGGCGCCTCGTTCCCCGAGCCCGCCCACGTCGACGGCCCCATCGACGATGCCGAGCGCATCGCGTATCTGGCAGGCCACATCGACGCCGTCGGCGCCGCCGTGCGCGCGGGCGTCGACGTCCGCGAGTACACGGTGTGGTCACTGCTGGACAACTTCGAGTGGGCCGACGGGTGGTCGCAGCGATTCGGGCTGGTGCACGTCGACTTCGACACGGCCGAGCGCACACCGAAGACCTCGTTCGACTGGTACCGGGCGCTCATCGCCGAGGCGCGCTCGTGAGCACGCGGCAGCGCGGCAAGGTCGGCGCAAGCTGGTTCACGCTCTTCACCCTGGCGTGGCTCGCGCTGTGGACGGTGCAGCTGACCCCGCTGCAGCTGCTCATACCGCTGCAGCTCGACACTCCCGACGACGCCGCGGGCTGGGTGTCCGGGGTGGTCTCGTCGGGACTCGTCCTCGCGATCGGCGGCGTCGCGGGCGTCATCGCCGCCCCGCTCGCAGGTGGCCTGTCCGACCGTACGCGCGGACGATGGGGGCGCCGGCGGCCCTGGGCACTCGGCGGCGTCTGGCTCGGCACGGCCTCGCTCACGGCCATTGCCTTCGCGTCAGGCCCCTGGGGCGTGGGACTCGCGTGGGTCGGCGTCTCGGTGGGCGTCGCCGTCGCCTCGGCGGCCTTCACCGCACTGATCGCCGACCAGCTGACGACTCAGCGAGGCGCGGCATCCGCGGCCGTCTCGTCCTCGCAGGCGCTCGGGATCGTGGTCGGCGTGGGTGTCATCGTGCTCCTGGAGCTCGGGGTCGTCGTCGGCTACCTCGCTCTGGCCGGCTTCCTCGCCGTCGTCGGCACCGTCGCGGCCCTGCTCCTTCCCGATCCGCCCGCGCGTGCGGAGGTGGCCGTGGCGCGGGAGGTCAGGACGCTGCGCGAGCGCCTCGCCGCGCTGCGCGATCGCGACTTCGCCTGGCTGCTCGCAGGACGTCTGACGGTGAACATCGGCAATGCGCTCGGAACAGGGCTGCTGCTGTTCTTCCTGCTCTACGGGCTGCACCGGGATGCCGCGACCGCCGAAGACGAGCTGCTGCTGCTGATCCTCGTGTACACGCTGTTCGTCGTCGTGTCGTCGATCGTGTCGGGCTGGATCTCCGACCGCACCGGACGCCGTCTCCCGTTCGTGGTGTGGCCGGCCGTGATCCAGGGGCTCGCGTCGATCATCCTCGTCGTGGCGCCGTCGCTCACCTCGGCGATGATCGCCGCGGCGCTCCTCGGCGTCGGCTACGGGGCGTACATGTCGGTGAGTCTGGCGCTGGGCACCGACCTGCTGCCGTACGCGGAGGACCACGCCCGTGACCTGGGTTTCGTCAACGTCTCGGCGAGCCTGGGGCAGCTCATCGGCCCGCTTCTCGGCGCCGGGCTGGTGGCGCTCGTCGGCGGCTTCTGGCTGCTCTTCCTGGTGGGCGGCATCCTGTCGATCATCGGCGGGTTCATGACATACGTGATCCGTGCACGCGATCGCACGACGTCAGCCGTCTGACGACTCCAGGGTCGTCAGAGCCACCTCGAGGAGCGCGTCGAACACGCGCGGGCGCATCACGGTGACGTGGTGGGTGGTGCGGGGGACGACGACGAGTTCGGCGTGCTGCGCGATGCGCATGAACAGCTTCTCGTTCACGCGGAGCTGGTCGTACTGCCCGTTGACGAACCACAGCGGCACGTCGATGCGGTGGAGGGCGGCGAGCAGATCCAGAACCGAGAGGCTGCGCAGCGCGATGTCCTGCGCGTCCAGGGCATAGCCACCGGCGCCGAAGTCGGCGCGGGTCTCATCGGGAAGAATGCGATCGAGCATGCGATTCGTCAGCCACATCCCGCGATCGGGCAGCGAGTCGATTCCGCGCGCGAGCACGCGATAGGCGGCGAGTCCCACACCGCGCGGTATTGCGGTGCAGGATGCCGCGACGAAGCCCGCGACGGGCGGCGGATCCTCCGCACCCGCGTACTCGATGCACAGCAGCCCTCCCATCGAGTGCCCCACGAGGAGGACCGGTCCGCGCTCGGCGGCTGCGCGCACCGCCTCGTCGATCGTCGTCATGGCCGATTCGAGGGTGAAGTCCTCGGCCATGCGCGATCCGTGGCCGGGCAGGTCGACGGCCGTGACCGGCGTGCCGCGCGCGGTCAGGTAGTCGACCTGGGCGCGCCACATGGTGGCGGACGTCCGGATGCCGTGGACGAGCACGACCTGCACCACCATGACGACAGGCTAGCCGGGGGCGCCGCCTAGCATGGCGGCATGCCCGAGATCGCCCCGCACATCGCGCACATGCCCGGCTCGGGAGTGCGCCACATCCTCGAGCGTGCGCTGCGACGGCCCGGCACGATCATCCTCGCGGTCGGCGAGCCGGGCGAGGTCGCAGCCGGCCGGATCCGGGATGCCGCGGCGGACGCCTGGCGGGCCGGCGCCATCCGCTACACGCCCAATGGCGGTATCCCTGCCCTGCGAGAGGCGATCCGCGGCAAGCTCGCGCGTGAGAACGGCCTCGATGTCGACACGGAGCAGATCTGGGTCACCGTCGGCGCCACGCAGGCGCTGCACCTCGCGATGGCACTCGCGCTGTCGCACGGCGAAGAGGTGCTGGTGCCGGATCCCGGCTACACCACGTTCACGATGAACGCCCACCTGCTGCAGGCCGTGCCCGTGCCCTACCCGCTGCGTCCGGAGCGCGACTTCCAGCCGGATCTCGCGGAGCTCGAGTCGCTCGTCACGCCGCGCACGCGTGCGCTCATCGTGAACACGCCCTCCAACCCGCTGGGCTCGACCTTCGATCGTCCGACGCTGGAGGCGCTCATCTCGCTGGCGGAGCGGCACGATCTGTGGCTCCTCAGCGACGAGGTGTACGAGCGGTTCACATGGGGGGCCCCGCACGTGAGTCCGGCGACGCTGGATCGCGACGGTCGGGTGCTCTCGGTCTTCTCGATGTCGAAGACGTACGCGATGACGGGCGCCCGCGTCGGCTGGCTCGTCACCCCTCCCGGTTGGCGGCAGACGATGCTGCGCGTGCAGGAGTCCGTCGTCAGCTGCGTCGACGAGCCGGCGCAGCGGGCCGCGGCCGAGGCGCTCACCGGCGACCAGGGCGCCGTGTCGCAGAGCGCTGCGCACTACCGCGACAATCTCGCCGCCGCGACGGCGCTGCTGTCGGCGCGGGGACTGCGCCACCTCGCACCCACCGGCGCGTTCTACCTGTGGATCGACGTCTCGCACGTCTCGCAGGGCGATGTCATGGCGTGGTGCGAGCGATTCCTCGACGAACAGGGCGTCGCCGTCGCGCCCGGGAGCGCGTTCGGCGCATCGGGGGAGGGCTGGATCCGCGTCTGCGTGGCCAGCGACCGAGGCGAACTGCTCGAGGGCCTGAGCCGATTGCCCGCACCCGCCTGACGCGCGCCGGTCGCAGTGCGCGGAGCCCGCTCGCCGGGCGCCCCGCCGTCACAGCCCGGCGACGCGCAGAGTCTCGGCATCCCGCACCCGTACAATCGTCTGGACATGTCACCCCGCGCCCTGAAGCCCCTCGAGCCCTCCGCCACGCCGCCCGAGCTGATCCGCAACTTCTGCATCATCGCCCACATCGACCACGGCAAGTCCACGTTGGCCGACCGCATGCTGCAGATCACCGGCGTCGTCTCCGACCGCGACATGCGTGCGCAGTACCTCGACCGCATGGACATCGAGCGCGAGCGCGGCATCACGATCAAGTCGCAGGCGGTGCGGATGCCGTGGGCGACCGGCGACCAGACGTTCGCGCTGAACATGATCGACACGCCCGGCCACGTCGACTTCACGTACGAGGTCTCGCGGTCGCTCGCGGCGTGCGAGGGCGCGATCCTGCTCGTCGACGCGGCGCAGGGCATCGAGGCGCAGACGCTCGCGAACCTGTACCTGGCGCTCGAGAACGACCTGCACATCATCCCCGTGCTCAACAAGATCGACCTGCCGGCGGCCGACCCCGACAAGTTCGCCGCCGAGCTCGCGAACCTCATCGGCGGCTCACCCGACGATGTGCTGCGCGTGTCGGGCAAGACCGGGATGGGCGTCGAGACTCTCCTCGACCGCATCGTCGAGCAGATCCCGGCACCCAAGGGGAACGCGGATGCCCCCGCCCGCGCCATGATCTTCGACTCCGTGTACGACTCCTACCGCGGTGTGGTGACCTACGTCCGCATGGTCGACGGCAAGCTGGAGCCGCGCGAGCGCATCCAGATGATGTCGACGAAGGCCACGCACGACCTCCTCGAGATCGGCGTGTCGAGTCCCGAACCCGTCCCGACGAGGGGGCTCGGCGTCGGCGAGGTCGGCTACCTCATCACCGGTGTGAAGGACGTCCGCCAGTCCAAGGTGGGCGACACCATCACCACCGCGCGCAAGCCCGCCGTCGACGCGCTCGCGGGCTACACCGATCCCAAGCCGATGGTCTTCTCGGGCGTCTACCCGATCGACGGCAGCGACTACGGCGACCTGCGCGAGGCCCTCGACAAGCTGAAGCTCTCTGACGCCTCACTGCAGTACGAGCCCGAGACGTCGGTCGCGCTGGGCTTCGGCTTCCGCTGCGGCTTCCTGGGGCTGCTGCACCTCGAGATCATCACCGAGCGCCTCGCGCGCGAGTTCGATCTCGACCTCATCACGACCGCACCCTCCGTCATCTACGAGGTCACCACCGACACCGGCGAGCAGGTGACGGTCACGAACCCCAGCGAGTATCCCGACGGCCGGGTCGCCACGGTGAGCGAGCCCGTCGTGAAGGCCGCCATCCTTCTGCCGAAGGACTACGTCGGCACCGTCATGGAGCTGTGTCAAGGGCGCCGCGGGCAGCTGCTGGGCATGGAGTACTTCAGCGAGGAGCGCGTCGAGCTGCGCTACAACATGCCGCTCGGCGAGATCGTGTTCGACTTCTTCGACCAGCTGAAGTCCCGGACGCAGGGCTATGCGAGCCTCGACTACGAGCCCGCGGGCAGCCAGGAGGCCGACCTGGTGAAGGTCGACATCCTGCTGCAGGGCGACAAGGTCGACGCGTTCAGCTCGATCGTCCACCGCGAGAAGGCCTACGCCTACGGCACGATGATGACCGAGCGCCTGCGCAAGCTGATCCCGCGCCAGCAGTTCGAGGTGCCCATCCAGGCGGCCATCGGCGCGCGCATCATCGCCCGCGAGAACATCCGCGCCATGCGCAAGGACGTCCTCGCCAAGTGCTACGGCGGCGACATCACGCGAAAGCGCAAGCTCCTCGAGAAGCAGAAGGAGGGGAAGAAGCGCATGAAGATGGTCGGTCGCGTCGAGGTCCCCCAGGAGGCGTTCATCGCCGCGCTCTCGGGTGACGTCGAGGGAAAGGGCGCCAAGTAGGCTGGTCTGCATGCGTCGAGGAACCTTCCGTGACGACACCGTCGACTACGCCGCCGTCGGGGCGACGCAGGCGCCGGATCTGATGCACTACCCGCCGGAGCGCAGCCTCCCGGCGGAGCAGTCGTGGCGCATCGGCAGCGGGGAAGCCAGATTCCGTGCCGCCGGCGAAGCGCTGCTGTCGTGGACCGCCCAGCGCGGCGCAGGCCTCGAGCTGAGCGACGTGCGCCCCGCATCGGGCCCGATGTACTCGGGCGTCAGCTTCGATGCCGAGGGCACGCCGGTCGCGCCCAGCCGCTCGGAGGCCGAGCAGCGCTTCGACGCGGACGGCACGCCGTACGTCAGCGCGGGCACGACCATCCGCGTCGACGGACGCGTCAAGGGCCTGCGCGCCGACGCCGAGCTCCGTGTCATCTTCGCCGTGGAGGAGCCCCGTCGCGTCGGCTTCGCGCTCGGCACGGTGAGCGACTCGGTCGTCAGCGGCGAAGAGTCGTTCATGCTCGACTGGTACGACAACGACGAGGTGTGGTTCACGGTGCGGGCGTTCGATGCGCCGCGCGCGGTCCTCTATCGCGTGCTGCCCGGGCTCACCAAGCGCCGTCGGCGCGAGCTGTTCTCGCGGTACCTGCGCGCCATCTCACCGCTCTACACGACCCCCGCGTGAGCCGCTGATGGGCTCCGCTCTTCCGCTCGGCGAGCCTGTTCCCGCGGACGGCTCGCTCCCGTCGGGCATCCGCATCGATCCCGCGACCGATTTCGGCGTGTACCTGCACGTGCCCTTCTGCCGCGTCCGCTGCGGCTACTGCGACTTCAACACGTACACGGCGTCCGAGCTGCGGGGCGCGCGCCAGGACCAGTACGCCGACACGCTCCTGACCGAGATAGCGCTGGCCGCGCCGGTGCTCGAGCGCGCGGGCGGAAACCGCCCGGCCACGACGGTGTTCTTCGGCGGCGGCACGCCGACGCTGCTGCCCCCGGGCGATCTCGCTCGCATGCTCGGCGGCGTCCGCGACACCTTCGGCATCGTCGAGGGCGCCGAGGTGACGGTCGAGGCCAACCCCGACACCGTCTCGCCGGCGGTCGCGGCCGAGCTGGCGGCATCCGGCGTCACCCGGCTCTCGATCGGCATGCAGTCCGCCGTTCCGCACGTTCTCGCGGCGCTGGATCGCACGCACGACCCCGAGAACGTCCGCACCGCCGTCGCGGCCGCCCGAGACGCCGGTCTCGACGTCAGCGTCGACCTCATCTACGGCGCTCCCGGTGAGTCGCTCGCGGACTGGCACTCGTCGCTCGAGGCCGCCATCGCGCTGGAGCCCGACCACATCTCGGCCTATGCCCTGATCATCGAGGACGGCACCAAGCTCGCGCGCCAGATCCGCCGCGGCGAGGTCGCCGCGCCCGACGACGATCTGCAGGCCGACATGTACGAGCTCGCCGACGACCTGCTCGCGGGCGCGGGGTTCGACTGGTACGAGGTGTCGAACTGGGCCCGCGACGCCGCGCACCGATCTCGGCACAATCTCGCGTACTGGGTGGGATCGGACTGGTGGGGCTTCGGACCCGGGGCCCACAGCCACATCGGGGGAGTGCGGTTCTGGAACGTGAAGCACCCCGCGGCGTACGCGCAGCGGCTGGCCGCGGGCGAGTCGCCCGCCGCCGGACGTGAGACCCCGGATGCCGATGCCCGAGCGCTCGAGAGCGTGCTGCTGCGCACACGGGTCCGGGAAGGGCTCCCGGTCGGCGAACTGCAGGGCGAGGGGCGACACGCGGTCGCCGCGCTCATCGCGGACGGCCTCATCGATGGTCCGACGGCGTTGCGCGGGCGCGTGGTGCTGACGCGACGGGGACGCCTGCTGGCGGACGCCGTCGTGCGCGCGCTGACCGAGTGACCACGCGCGGCGCCCCGCCGCGGCTTCGCCGGGCGCGGCGTCGTTCGGCGATCCTGACGGGGTCATCGGATAGAATTGGCACTCCAGTCATGCGAGTGCCAGACGCCCTGGTGCCGACAGCAGCGTGAGGAGGCGGAATGGTCAGCGAGCGAGGTCTGCAGGTACTGCGGGCGATCGTCCAGGACTACGTCGACACGCGTGAGCCGGTCGGCAGCAAGACGATCGTCGAGCGGCATGCGTTCGGCGTATCCGCGGCGACGATCCGCAACGACATGGCTCTGCTGGAAGACGAGGAGCTCATCGTCGCGCCCCACACGTCGTCGGGACGCGTGCCGACCGACAAGGGCTACCGCGTCTTCGTGGACCACCTCGCCGAGATCCGCCCGCTCTCGTCGGCGCAGCGCTCGGCCATCGCGTCCTTCCTGGACGGCTCCGGCGATCTCGACGACGTGCTCGTGCGCACCGTGCGCGCCCTCACGCAGCTCACCGGTCAGGTCGCGATCGTCCAGTACCCGTCGTTCGCCCGCGCCAACGTCACGCACGTCGAGCTGGTCCAGCTGGGCGCGGGACGGATGCTGGTGATCGTCGTCACCGACACCGGCCGCGTGTCGCAGCGGCTGACCTTCGTCGGAGAGGACTTCGACGACACCGACCTCGCGCACATCCGCGCCCGCCTCGGCACGCTGCTGGTCGGCCGGCCCGTCCGCGAGGGGCTCCAGCGCATCGCCGAGCGGCTCGAGGTGCCGGATGCGCAGGCACCCGCGCACGAGCGAGCGACGGACGAGATCATCCGCGCGGTCGCCGAAGAGCTCGAGGAGTTCCGCCAGGACAAGCTGGTGATGGCCGGCAGCGCGAACCTCGCGCGGAGCGAATCCGATTTCCGCGGCAGCATCTACCCCCTCCTCGAGGCGATCGAGGAGCAGGTGACCCTGCTGCGGCTGATGGGCGAGATGGTGGCCGACGAGCAGGGTCTCGCCGCGAGCATCGGCCGCGAGAACGAGGCGTTCGGCCTGGCCGAGGCCTCCGTCGTGGCCAGCGACTACGACGCGACGGGATCCCTCGCCCGCGTCGGTGTGCTCGGCCCGACGCGCATGGACTACCCCACGAACCTCGCGACGGTCCGTGCCGTCGCGCGCTACCTCACGCGGATGCTCGAGCAGGACGACAACTCCCGCTGACGCTGACGCGCATCATCGATTCCGCGGCGGGGCCGCGGCAGGAAGGCGAAAGTGGCTGACCACTACGAGGTCCTCGGCGTCGCACGCGACGCCACCACCGACGAGATCAAGAAGGCGTATCGCAAGCTGGCCCGACAGCTGCACCCGGATGTGAACCCCGGCGAGGACGCGTCCGAGCGGTTCAAGCTCGTGACGCACGCGTACGACGTGCTGAGCGACCCCGATCAGCGGGCCCGGTACGACATGGGCGGGAGCGAGTCGCCTTTCGGCGGCGCCGGCGGCTTCGGCGGCTTCAACGACATCTTCGAGACCTTCTTCGGCGCGGCCGGCGGCTCGCGTGGCGGGCGCCCGCGATCGCGGCGTGAGCGCGGGCAGGACGCCCTCGTACGTGTGACGCTCGAGCTCGGCGACGTCGTGTTCGGCACGCACCGCGACATCGAGGTGGACACCGCGGTGCTCTGCGAGACCTGTCAGGGATCGTGCTGCCAGCCGGGGACGAGCCCCGTCACGTGCGACATCTGCCACGGCACCGGAAACGTGCAGCGGCAGGTGCGGAGCCTTCTCGGCAACGTCGTCACGACGCAGCCCTGCAACGTGTGCCAGGGTTACGGCACCACGATTCCCTACCCCTGCGCGACCTGCCAGGGTCAGGGCCGCGTGCGCGCGCGCCGCACGGTGTCGCTCGACATCCCCGCCGGCGTCGAGACCGGCCTGCGGCTCCAGCTTCCCGGCTCGGGCGAGGTCGGCCCCGCCGGCGGCCCGAACGGCGACCTCTACATCGAGGTCACCGTCTCGCCCCACGAGGTCTTCAGCCGCGACGGCGACGACCTGCTCGCCACGCTCGAGGTGTCCATGCCCGACGCGATCCTGGGCACCACGACGACGATCGAGTCGCTCGACGGTGCGGTGGACCTCGAGGTGCGGCCGGGGGTGCAGGCCGGCGACATCCTGACGATCAAGGGTCGCGGCATCACCCCGCTGCGCGGCTCGCAGCGCGGAGACCTGAGGGTGGGCGTGCATGTCGTGACGCCCACGCGCCTGGACCACAAGGAGCGAGCCCTCATCGAGGAGTTCGCCAAGCGGACCAAGGCGCCCGCCCCGCGGCTCTCGGAGTTCCACCAGGGTCTGTTCGCCAAGCTGCGCGACCGGTTCCGGAACGCCTGACCGGTGGCCCTCCACTTCCTCCTCGACGGGCCGGCGGGTGCGCCGGGCGACGCGGTGAGCCTCACCGGGGCCGAGGCGCACCACGCCTCCAGCGTGCGGCGGGTGCGCGTCGGCGAAGAGGTGACACTCGGCGACGGCCGCGGCGCCTGGCTCACCGGCGTCGTCGAATCGGTGGCACCTCGCGAGGTCGTGGTGCGCATCCGCGAGCGGGCGGATGCCGCGCAGCCGAGTCCCCGCGTGGTGCTCGTGCAGGCGCTGGCCAAGGGCGACCGCGACGAACTGGCGGTCCAGGCGGCGACCGAGCTCGGGGTCGACGAGATCGTCCCGTGGCAGGCCGCGCGAAGCGTCTCGCGGTGGGACCTGGCGAAGGCGGCGAAGGGCCGTGCGCGCTGGGCGACGATCGTGCGCGAGGCTGCGAAGCAGGCCCATCGTGCCTGGGTCCCCGAGGTGGCGGAGCTCACCACGACCGCGGGGCTCGTGCGCCGGGCCGCGGCATCCCGCATGCTCGTGCTCGAGCCGACCGCGTCCGAGCCGCTCAGCGCCCTCGCGATGGAGTCCGGCGACGAGCGCGACGTCGTGCTCGTGGTCGGCCCGGAGGGCGGGATCGCACCCGACGAGCTCGATGCCTTCGCCGACGCCGGAGCGCGCCTGGTCCGGCTCGGCGACACCGTGCTGCGCACATCGACGGCCGGCCCGGCGGCCCTTGCGGTCGTCAGCACCGCGCTCGCACGCTGGTGAGTGGTATCGACAGTCCCATCGACCGCTCCCCGAGCCCGTCGAACGGCCCCGTCGCTAGACTTGCGGCATGAGCGAGCCGTCGATCTTCACGCGCATCCGCAACGGAGAGATCCCGTCCGAGATCATCGCAGAGACCGAGAATGCGTTCGCGATCCGCGACATCGCGCCGCAGGCGCCCCTGCACCTGCTGGTGATCACCAAGACCGAGGAGTACCGGAACGTCGTCGAGCTCGCCGCCGGCGATCCCGAGCTGATGGCAGAGCTCGTCGGCCTGGCGAACACCCTCGCCGCGGAGCATTCGGACGGGGACTTCCGCCTCGTGTTCAACACCGGCCCGAACGCGGGCCAGACCATCTTCCACGTGCACGCCCATGTGCTCGCGGGAGGCCTCGAAGAGAAGAGTGTCGGTGCCTGATCAAGACGGTCATGAGACCGTGAGCGACCGCGTCTACGCGGATGGGGTCGCGATGGTGCAGCTGCTGGGTCCCCAGGATCGCCTGCTGCGGGTCGTCGAACGGGAGCACCCCGGTGTCGACGTGCATGTGCGCGGCAACGAGATCACGCTCACGGGCGAGGCCGACGCCGTCGCCGCGGCGCGGTCGCTCGTCGACGAGCTGCTGGCGATGACGAAGGCGGGGCACGCGCTCGGCGAGGCGGACGTCACCTCGTCGAACCGCATCCTGCGCACGGAGGGCGGTCCGCGGCCGTCCGAGGTCCTCGGCGAGGCGATCCTCTCGTCCCGCGGCCGGGTCATCCGCCCGAAGACGCTGGGCCAGAAGGCGTACGTCGACGCGATCGAGGAGAACACGATCGTGTTCGGCATCGGTCCGGCCGGAACCGGCAAGACCTACCTGGCGATGGCAAAGGCCGTTCAGGCGCTGCAGCGCAAGGAGGTCAGCCGCATCATCCTGACGCGTCCCGCGGTCGAGGCGGGGGAGCGGCTCGGGTTCCTCCCCGGCACGCTCACCGACAAGATCGACCCGTACCTGCGGCCGCTGTACGACGCGCTGAACGAGATGATGGACCCCGAGCTGGTGCCCAAGCTGATGGCGACGGGCACCATCGAGGTGGCGCCGCTGGCGTACATGCGCGGACGCACGCTGAACGACTCGTTCGTCGTGCTCGACGAGGCCCAGAACACCACGCCCGAGCAGATGAAGATGTTCCTCACCCGGCTCGGCTTCGGCACGCGCATGGTGGTCACCGGTGACATCACGCAGATCGATCTGCCGCAGGGGTCATCGGGACTGCGCCTCGTGACCCGCGTGCTGGGCGACATCGACGACATCCACTTCGCTTACCTCACGAGCGACGACGTGGTGCGGCACACGCTCGTGGGACGGATCGTCGACGCTTACACCGTGTACGACGAGCACCGCCTCGCGGCACGACGGGAGCGGGACGAGGCATCCGAGTTCGCCAACCGCGCGGAGCGCCGCGCCGCCGTACCGCGCACCGGCGGACCCCGTGACCACCTTCCGAAGCGAGGACGCTCATGACCATCGAGATCGGCAACGAATCCGGGATCGCCGTCGACGAGACGGTGCTGCTGCGGCTGATGGAGCACAACTTCGCGGAGCTGCACGTGAGCCCCGACGCCGACGTCGCGATCCTCCTCGTCGACGAGGGCGCGATGGAAGCGCTGCACGTGCAGTGGATGGACGAGCCCGGTCCCACCGACGTCCTCAGCTTCCCCATGGACGAGCTCCGCCCGGGCACGGAGGACGCCCCGACGCCCCCCGGACTCCTCGGCGACATCGTGCTGTGCCCGCAGGTCGCCGAGGCGCAGGCGGTGGCGGCGAAGCACTCGACGCTCGACGAGCTGATCCTCCTCACGACGCACGGCCTGCTGCACCTTCTCGGCTTCGACCACGCCGAGCCGGAGGAGGAGCGCGAGATGTTCGGACTGCAGCGGGAGCTCATCACCTCGTTCCAGGCGTCCGAGCGCCGACGACCGCGCGCATGACCGCTGCCCTCCTTCTCGTCGCGGCGGCGCTGCTGCTCGCGTTCGGCGCCCTGATGGTCGCCATCGACGCGGCGCTCAGCGTCACCTCGCGCGCCGATCTCGCCGAACTCGCCGCAGGGGACCGCAATGCGGAACCGCTGCGCAGGATCGCGGCCGACCCCGACGCCCACGCCAACGCGGTGATCTTCATCCGCGTCCTCGCCGAGACGACCGCGGCGGTGCTCGTGACGGTCGCGTTCACCGACCTCTTCAACAACATCTGGTGGGCGATGCTCGCCGCGGCGCTCCTGATGACGGGAGTGTCGTACGTCATCGTGGGCGCGAGCCCGCGCACCGTCGGCAGGCTCCACGCCAAGGCGCTCCTGCGCGGTGCCGCGCCGGTCATCCGCGGCGTGCGCATCATCCTGGGTCCGCTCGCCCACGGCCTCGTCGCACTCGGCACCCGCATCACGCCCGGTGCCTCTCGCGGGTCCTCGTTCGCGTCCGAGGAGCAGCTGCTCAGCATCATCGACGAGGCCGCCGAGAATGAGCTCATCGAGCAGGACGACCGTGAGCTCATCCACTCGGTCTTCGACTTCACCGACACCTTCGTGCGGGCCGTCATGGTGCCGCGCACCGACATGGTCACCGTCGATGCCTCGGCATCCACGCGCGAGGCGATGTCGATCTTCCTCGAGAAGGGCGTGTCGCGCGTTCCCATCGTCGACGACGACGCCGACGACGTCGTGGGGGTGCTCTACCTCAAGGACCTCGTGCAGTTCGCCTTCCGCGACGAGTCGGGGTGGCGCGATGCCCCGATCAGTCGCATCGCCCGGCCGGCGGTCTTCGTCCCCGAGTCGATGAAGGCCGAGACCCTGCTGCAGCAGATGAAGCGCGACGCCGTGCACGTGTGCCTCGTCGTCGACGAGTACGGCGGCGTGTCGGGGCTCGTGACCCTGGAGGACCTCATCGAGGAGCTCGTCGGCGAGATCTCCGACGAGTACGACCCCCGTGCCGAGGAGGTCACCGAGCTCGAGCCCGGTCACTACCGGGTGAGCGCACGCCTCGGACTCGACGAGGTCGGGGACCTCTTCGGCCTCGATCTGGAGGACGAGGACGTCGACTCGATCGGCGGGCTCCTCGGCAAGGCGCTGGGCCGCGTGCCGCAGCCCGGCGCGACCGCAGAGTACGCCGGACTCGTGCTCACCGGAGGCGCGTCGCGCGGACGCGGACGCGGGATCTCGACGGTGTTCGTCGAACGCGGCGCACCCACCCTGGACATGGGCCGGCCGCGCACCGGCGAGATCCGCATTCCGAGCCCTCGCACCGGCGAGGTACGGCTGCCCAAGAAGGAAGACACCCCATGACCGACAACGACGCCATGCCGGCTTCCGAACCCGCCGCCGTCCCCGCCTCTGCCCAGGCCTCAGGGCCCGCCGACGGGCGTTCCGGCTTCGTCACCTTCGTCGGCCGCCCGAACGTCGGCAAGTCCACCCTCACGAACGCCCTCGTCGGCGAGAAGGTCGCCATCACCAGCGACAAGCCGCAGACCACGCGGCGCGCGATCCGCGGCATCGTGAACCGCCCCGGCGGCCAGCTGGTGATCGTCGACACCCCGGGCCTCCACAAGCCCCGCACCCTCCTCGGGCAGCGTCTGAACGACCTCGTCGAGCAGGTGCTGGGCGATGTCGACGTGATCGGCTTCTGTGTTCCCGCGACAGAGAAGGTCGGCCCCGGCGACCGCCGCATCGCCGAGTCGCTGGGCGGCTACGGCCGGGCGAAGAAGGTCGCGATCGTCACCAAGACGGATGCCGCGTCCCGCGACCAGATCACCGAGAGGCTGATCGAGGTCGACCAGCTGCGCGAGGACTGGGCCGCTGTCATTCCGCTCTCCGCACTCACCCGCGATCAGCTCGACGTGCTGACCGACGAACTGCTCGCACTCATGCCGAAGGGCCCCGCGCTCTACCCCGACGGCGTCGTCACTGACGAGTCGACCGAAGACCGCATCGCCGAGATCATCCGCGAGGCGGCGCTCGAGGGTGTGCGCGATGAGCTGCCGCACTCCATCGCCGTCACGATCGAGGACATCTCCGAGCGCGACACCGGGTCGATGACCGACATCCATGCGAACCTCATCGTCGAGCGCGACAGTCAGAAGGCGATCATCATCGGCCACAAGGGCTCACGCCTGCGCGACGTCGGCGCGCGTGCCCGCGCGCAGATCGAGCCGCTGGTCGGCACGCAGGTCTTCCTGAAACTGCACGTGCGCGTCGCGAAGGAATGGCAGCGCGACCCGAAGCAGCTGGGCAGGCTCGGCTTCTGACATGGCGCGACGGTGGATCGCCCCGACGTGGGGGAGTCCAGACGGGTGGGAGTTCGTCACAAGCGACGTGCCCGCGCCCCGCACCGGCGAGGTGACGCTCCGCGTGCATGCCGCCGGCGTCAATCCGGCCGACTACAAGCACGTCGCGGTCAAGCGGCCCGGCCTCACACCGCCCATCCCCATCGGCTACGAGGTGTCGGGGGTGGTCACCGCGATCGGTCCCGATACGCGTATCGTCTCGGGCGACGTACGCGTGGGTGATGAGGTCGTCGCGTTCCGGGTGCAGGGCGGGTACGCCACCGAGCTCACGGTGGCGGCGACCAAGGTGCTCGCCAAGCCGCCGACCCTCGCCCACGAGGCGGCCGCGAACCTCCTGCTGGCCGGCTCGACGGCATCCGAGATGCTCCATGTCACCAGGGTGAGCGCGGGCGACACCGTGGTGCTGCACGGCGCCTCCGGAGGCGTCGGCGTCAGCGTCCTCCAGCAGGCTCGTCTGCTCGGTGTCCACGTGGTCGGCACGGCTCGTCCGTCGAGCTTCGACCGCGTCCGTCGCTACGGCGGCCTCCCCGTGGCCTACGGCCGGGGAGTCGTCGAGAGGATCCGAGATGCCGCGCCCACCGCCGTCGTGGCGGCCCTCGACGCCGTGGGCACCGACGAGGCCGTCGACGCCTCGCTCGCCCTCGTCAACGATCCCGCGCGGATCGTGACCATCGCGGCGGCTCAGCGGGCAGCCGCCGAGGGCATGACGGCGATAGCCGGATCGCGGCCCGACAGCTCGGCCTACAGGGACAGCGTCAGAGCGGAGCTCCTCGCGCTGGCCGGCAGCGGGCGGCTCGAGGTACCCGTCGCGCGCACATATCCGCTCGCCGAGGCGCGAGAGGCCCTTAGGTTCCTCGCTGAAGGGCATCCCGGAGGAAAGATCGCCCTTCTGCCCTGACCAGACCGCGACCCGAAGCAGCGGCCTGCTCGGGTTCTGACAGCCCGACGCCTGTTGTGATGACGGGTTCAGCCGCCCGTCGGCGTCATCGCCGACCGGATGACGACGGTGTCGTCGCCGAACTCCGCGTTCGCGGCATCCTGCCAGCTGCCGTCGTCCCAGACGACGTCGACCCAGAGCCACCCGTCCTGCGGGTGGGAGCTCAAGTATGCGTCGCCGAGGCGGTCGGGGAGCTCCTCCTGGATGGCGGTGAGCGTCGCCTCGTCGCCCGCTCCCGGCTCGCCGCCGGTCGGGTCTTCGGGCCGGATCGGGTCGTACAGAGCGAGCTGGATCGGCGGCTGGGTCATGGTGAATGACGTGCCGTCGTATGCGCCGCGCACGGCATAGGCGCCCCAGGTCACGTCGCCCGACGACTCGGCACCCTCGACGCCGTCCCAGGTCCAGTCCTCGAGCGGGATCCCCGTGCACTGCGGCGGATACGACTCCGCCACCGGACCCAGACAGAGCTGCACCTCGCCGGCGGTGTCCAGCACGGTGCCGGTCGTCGTGACCTCGCCCTCGGGCGGCACCGGTGTGATCGCCCCGAGGGCGGCAGGCGGGGGAGTGCTCGCAGGATCCGCGCCCGCGCACGCGACGGCGACGAGCCCGACGAGGACGGCGGTGGCAGCGGTGCCGAGCGGGCGGCGGAGACCTCTCATACCTCGATGGTGTCGCGCGCAGCCCGATCGTCTCAGAAGCGGATGCCGCGGCACGCGTGTCCGGGCGGTTCGCGCTGCGCGCAGAACCGGGTGTAGCCTGGTGCCATGCGCTTCGGCCGGCTTCTCCTTCTTAGCCGCCGCGACGAGACCTCGTTCTAGGGCCTTCCTCGTCGCGGAGCTTTCGCCTGGCCCGCATCATCAGGCATCGAGCCACCCCGATCGGGTTGACGGCTCGAGACAGACGAGAGAAGCGATCGATCATGAAGAACAATCAGAAGCCTTCGGGCATGCCGGTTCACAAGTATCTGCCGTTCCACGAGCAGTTCACCGTCGAACTGCCGGACCGCACCTGGCCGGACCGGCGCATCACGACGGCACCCCGCTGGTGCGCGGTCGATCTGCGCGACGGCAACCAGGCGCTCATCGACCCGATGAGCCCCGAGCGCAAGCGGGTCATGTTCGACCTCCTGGTGCGCATGGGCTACAAGGAGATCGAGGTCGGCTTCCCCTCCGCGAGCCAGACGGACTTCGACTTCGTGCGTCAGCTCATCGAAGAGGACCTCATCCCCGACGACGTGACGATCCAGGTGCTGACGCAGGCGCGTGCGCACCTCATCGAGCGGACCTACGAGTCGATCGCCGGCGCGAAGCAGGCGATCGTGCACCTGTACAACTCGACCAGCGTGCTGCAGCGCGAGGTCGTGTTCCGCACCGACGAGCAGGGCATCATCGACATCGCGCTCGAGGGTGCGCGGCTGTGCCGCGAGTTCGAGAAGCGCATCCCTGAGACGCAGGTGTTCTACGAGTACTCGCCCGAGAGCTACACCGGCACCGAGCTCGAGTTCGCTGTCGACGTGTGCAACCAGGTCATCGAGATCTTCGAGCCCACGCCCGAACGCAAGGTCATCATCAACCTGCCGGCGACAGTCGAGATGGCGACTCCGAACGTCTACGCCGACTCCATCGAGTGGATGAGCCGTCGGCTCGCGCACCGCGAGAACGTGATCCTCTCGCTGCACCCCCACAACGACCGCGGCACCGCCATCGCCGCGGCGGAGCTCGGCTACATGGCCGGCGCCGATCGCATCGAGGGCTGCCTGTTCGGCAACGGTGAGCGCACCGGAAACGTCGACCTGGTCGCGCTCGGCATCAACCTGCTCACGCAGGGCATCGATCCGCAGATCGACTTCAGCGACATCGACCAGGTCAAGCGCACGGTCGAGTACTGCAACCAGCTGCCGGTGCACGAGCGCAGCCCGTGGGCGGGCGACCTGGTGTTCACGGCCTTCAGCGGATCGCACCAGGACGCGATCAAGAAGGGCTTCGAGGCGATGGAGGCCCGCGCTGCGGCAGCCGGCGTCACCGTCGACGAGATCGACTGGGCCGTGCCGTACCTGCCCATCGACCCCAAGGACCTGGGCCGCTCCTACGAGGCCGTCATCCGCGTCAACTCGCAGTCGGGCAAGGGCGGCGTCGCCTACCTGCTCAAGACCGACCACTCGCTCGACCTGCCGCGCAAGCTGCAGATCGACTTCTCCGGTGTGGTGCAGGCCAAGACCGATGCCGAGGGCGGCGAGGTCACCAGCGACCAGATCTGGAAGATCTTCACGGACGAGTACCTGCCGTCGGAGGTCGCCGACGAGCGCTGGGGCCGCTTCGAGCTGCTGGCGACGAGCACGCGCAGCGACCTGTCGGGCGATGTCGCCCTCGACATCACGCTGCGTGACGGCGACGAGCGCTTCGAGGCCTCCGGCCGCGGCAACGGCCCCGTGGCGGCGTTCCTCGAGATCGTCCGCGCGCAGGGGTTCGACGTCACGCTGTACGACTACGTCGAGCACGCCCTCAGCGCCGGCGGCGACGCCCAGGCCGCCGCGTACATCGAACTTCAGGTCGATGGCGAGCGCCTGTGGGGCGTCGGCATCGACTCTGACATCTCGACCGCATCGCTCAAAGCGATCGTGTCGGGCGTGAACCGCGCCATCCGCACGCGGGAGCGCTCAGGGGCCCTCGCGGCCGTCTGAGCGCGAACCGTCGACGGGTGTGCGCGGGTGATCCCCGCGCGCGCCCGTCGGTGTGCGTCCGCGCGGCGGTGAGCCGGTCGATCAGGGCTTGACGATCGGGATCGTCGATGTCTCGACGGCGACCTTGCGGCGATACAGGGCGCGCTGCTCCGGCAGCGAGATGTCGAAGATCACCGCGAGCAGCCGGATCACGGTGGTGACCGCGATACCCACGATCGCCGCGATCACCAGATCGAGCCCGAGTGCGTTCGCGACGGCGAGGACGAGGCACCCCACTCCGGCGGCGACCGCGTACAGCGAGCCGACGTGCATGATCGCCACCGGGAGGCCCATGATCATGTCGCGCAGGATGCCGCCGCCGACAGCCGCGCACACGCCGACGAAGACGGCCGGAACGAGGGGCAGGCCGAGCGCGAGCGCCTTGCTGGTGCCGAAGGCTCCGAACAGGCCGATGACCAGGGCGTCGAGGCCGACGATGACGGCGTTGAGTCTCTGGAAGAGACCGGCGAGCAGCATCCCGAGCAATGCCGCGCCGGTGGCCGTCAGCAGGTACCAGTTGCTCTGCAGCGTGACCGGCGTGACGTTGAGCAGCAGGTCGCGGATGAGGCCGCCGCCCATCCCGACGACGATCCCGATGATCGCGACTCCGAGCAGGTCGAGTCGGCGCTGCCCGCGGAACCCCGAGGCGAACAGGGCGCCCTGGATCCCGCCGAGTCCGACGGCGGTGAGGTCCGCCCACAGCGGGATCACGAAGATCGGCTCGTCCACCCCTCCATTCTCGGGGCGCGTCATGGGATGTGCGTGCGCACCGCCGTCATGAACCCGTCCAGGTCATCGACCCAGAGCCGGACAGCGTCGACCTCGGCGACGGTGTCGCCGAGGCGCACGGCCACCGGACGCTCGAGGATGACGAGGACGTTGGTCTCGTCCTGCATACGCAGGGCAAGGGTGCGTCCGTGCGGCTCGTCGCGGATCTTCGGAGCCTTCTCGAGCACATCCCGGGACTTCTCGACGCTCGCCACGGCCGCCCACGGCAGGTCGATGTCGACCTCGGCGCCGGAGCGGGCTCGGATGCCTTCAGGACCGACGGCGTGCGGACGGGTGAGGAAGCCCAGCAGGAGGCCGATCATCCACGTCACGCCCCAGATGCCGGCGGCGAGGAGGGGGATGCGCACCCACGGCCAGTCGTGGACGATCAGGTCGACGATCGGAATCTCGATCGCCGAGAGGACGATGAAGATCACGAGGATCGTCAGCACGGGGGAGTGGTACGAGAAGCCGGATGCCCCGCGCGGGACCCGCGGGCGGCGGAACAGCCAGCGGTAGAGGCTCTTCCACACGCCGATCTCGGCGCGCCACGCGGCGCGCGCCAGCTTCGCGATCCGCGCCCGGAGCGAAGTGCGCGACACGGGCGTCGACGTGACGTCGGTCATGCGTGATCCTCCCGCTCGCGCTGTGCCCCCTCGTGCTCGGCGATCAGGTGCTCGAGCCGGCCGCGCACGTGGTCGATGCCGCGGACCAGCGCGTCGACGGTTGCGGCGTCGAGGCCCTCGACGAGGGCGGCACCGAGCTCGGTGTGCTCGCGGTCCATCGCCTCCATGAGCGCGCGCCCGCGATCGGTCAGGTGGACCAGCACCGCGCGCCGGTCGGTGGGGTGGGGCTCGCGCCGCGCGAAGCCCGTCGCGTCGAGGGCGTCGACGAGCGTCGTGATGTGGCGCGGAGTCACGTCGAGCGCCTCGGCGAGCTGCACCTGCGTGGCGGGCCCGCCGTGATGGAGCACCCACAGCAGATGCGTGCGTGGCGCGGTGAGCCCCCGGCGGTCGAGCTCGCGCTCCTGATCGGCCTGGAGGACCTGCGTCAGCGCCAGCAGCGAATCCAACACGTGTGTTCCCGACATAGTGTACAGACTACATGATGTCGTCGGGTGTTGACCGCGACCACGGGTGTTGGGATCCTTGCGGGGGGCTCACGCGGCACTGGGGAGAGGTGATGGCGATGGCGATGTCCGATCGCGCAACACGGGCGAAGGCGACGGTCGACGTCGTGACGGCGTACTTCGCACAAATCCAGGCGACGGCCGACGACCCGGACGCTCTCGACTTCACCTTCGGCAACCCGCACGAGCTGGCCCTTCCGGGGCTGACGGCGGCGATTCAGGCGCAGGTCGAGCCGCGGTCGGTGGACTGGTTCGCCTACAAGACGAGCGAGGGGGTTGCCCAGGAGACGATCGCAGCGGGCCTGCGCACCGAACTCGCCCTCGAATTCGAGCCCGACGACATAGCGATGACCCAGGGCGCTTTCGGCGCGCTCTCGCTGGCGTTCGCGCTGCTGGCGGACGCGGGCGACGAGGTCGTCATCCCCGTGCCCGGATGGTTCTGCTACGAGCCGATGCTCCAGGCCGCGAACCTCATCCCCGTCCGTGCCCCGCTCGATCCCGAGACGTTCGATCTCGACATCGACGCGATCTCCCGTGCGATCGGCCCGCGCACGCGGCTCGTCGTCGTCAACTCCCCGGCCAACCCGACCGGGCGCGTCTACTCGCGGGACACATGGCAGGCGCTCGCGGACGTGCTCGAACAGGCCTCACGCACGCACGGTCGCCGCATCTGGCTCATATCGGACGAGCCGTATCGTCGCATCCGATTCGACGGCATCCACTTCGCGAGCCCCGCCGGCTCGTACCCGTGGACCGTCATCGCCTACAGCTACGGCAAGGTGCTGCTAGCACCGGGGCAGCGCCTCGGTTACCTCGCGCTCTCGCCGCTCATCCCGCCGGCCGAACGGGACGAACTGCGCGCCGCGCTCTTTCCCCTGGGACTCGCGATCGGATGGGGATTCCCCGACGCCGTCATGCAGTACTCCGTGCCGGCGCTCGAGTCGGTGTCGCTCGACATGGCCGAACTCGCCCGGAAGCGAGATCGGCTGTTCGGCGCGCTCACCGACGCGGGCGTGCGCGTCACCCGCCCCGAGGGCACCTTCTACCTGTGGGGCGAAGCGCCGGGCGGCGACGCGGCAGTCTTCTGCGATGCCCTCGCTGCGCGCGGGATCTACGTGATGCCCGGGACGCTCTTCGACCAGCCGCGCCACTTCCGGATGTCGCTCACCGCCACCATGGAGACCATCGACCGGGCGCTGCCGGATCTCACGGAGGTCGCCGCGGCCCTCAGCACCACGGCGGCCGGGGCGTCAGCGCCCGCGCCGGGGAGACGGCATCCATAATTGACGGGTGCCCACCTACCGCGATGAAGTCGTGGTCCTGCGCACCCACAAGCTGGGGGAAGCCGACAGGATCGTGACGATGCTCAGCCGTCGCCACGGCAAGCTGCGCGCGGTCGCCAAGGGGGTGCGTCGCACCTCGTCGCGGTTCGGCGCGCGGCTCGAGCCGTTCATGGTCGCCGATGTGCAGCTGTACCAGGGCCGGTCGCTCGACATCGTGCAGCAGGCCGAGTCGCTGGGCTCCTACGGCGCCGAGATCGTCGCGCACTACGACCGCTACACCTCGGCTCACGCGATGGTGGAGGCCGCCGACCGGCTGAACGAGGCCGAGGCGACGCCGCAGCAGTATCTGCTCCTCGTCGGCGGGCTGCGCGCGCTCTCGCGCGGCGAGCACGCCTCGCGCAGCGTTCTCGACTCGTACCTCCTCCGCGCGATGGCGCTCTCGGGGTGGGCGCCCGGACTCGGCGAGTGCGCCCGGTGCGGACGCAGCGGCCCGCACGACACGTTCGTCGCACAGCAGGGCGGCATCATCTGCCGCGACTGCGCCCCGACGGGTGCGGCTCGCGTGGACGCCGCGACCGTTTCGCTTCTCCAGTCGCTCATGGCGGGTGAGTGGGACATCGTGGATGCCGCATCCGCCGGCTCGACGGCGGCCGCGTCGGGGCTCATTGCGGCCTACGCCCAGTGGCACCTGGAGCGCGGCATCCGTTCGCTCTCGCACGTCTCAGCCCCGCAGGAAGGCAGCCGGTGACCCCGAAGCCCTACACGCACCGCGATGCGGTGCCGTATCGCCCGCTGGACTGGACCGGTGTCCACCCGCCCGCGTATCCGCGGGGGGCGGTGCCGAATCACGTGGCGATCGTGATGGACGGCAACGGCCGCTGGGCGAACCGCCGGGGTCTCACCCGCATCGAGGGGCACAAGGCCGGCGAGGCCGCGCTCCTCGATGTCGTCGCCGGCGCGATCCAGGCCGGCGTCAAGCACCTGTCGGTGTACGCGTTCTCCACTGAGAACTGGTCGCGCTCGCCCGAAGAGGTGCGCTTCCTCATGGGGTACAACCGCGACGTGCTGCATCGTCGGCGCGACCAGCTCAACGAGTGGGGCGTGCGGATCCAGTGGGCAGGACGCAAGCCGCGACTGTGGTCGAGCGTGATCAAGGAGCTGCAGTTCGCGGAGCGGCTCACTGCGGGCAACGACGTACTGACCCTGACCATGTGCGTCAACTACGGCGGACGGATCGAGCTCGTCGACGCGATGCGCTCCATCGCCGACGACGTCGCGGCCGGCAGGCTCAAGCCGTCCGCCGTGTCGGAGAAGCTCATCCAGCGCCGGCTCTATCGTCCCGACATGCCGGACGTCGACCTGTTCCTGCGCTCCAGCGGCGAGCAGCGCACCTCGAACTTCCTGCTGTGGGAGTCGGCCTACGCCGAGTTCGTCTTCCTCGACACGCTGTGGCCGGACTTCTCGCGGGAGGACCTGTGGCACGGCATCGATGTGTACCTCGGTCGCCATCGGCGCTTCGGCGGAGCGGTCGATACGCCGGACGCGTCCGCCTCCTGAGCCCGCGCGCATCGACGGGGGTATCCAGCGCGCCCCAGCGCCCTCATCATTGACGTGAGCCGCGTACGCGGCCGGTCAGGAGGCGCATCGTGGCGCTGTCACGACCTGGGGTCGGCATCGCGACCCTGAGCATCGCGGTCCTGCTCGCCATCGTGGGCTGCGCCGGCCCCGCGACGCAGACGGATGCCGGGCGCACGGTGTCGGCGAGCCCCTCACCTTCGCCCACTGAGACGGACGACGGGGAGAACGGGACGCCCGATCCGGACGGGGAAGAGGATCCTGCTCAGGACCGGGTCCGGACCGGACCCGTCGCGCAGTACGGTGGTCCCGCCTACGGCGACCAAGGCGTGGCCGAGGTCGTCGAAGCGGGCGTATGGTGCAAGACCATCGCGGTGTTCTGGGGCGGAACGGTTCCCGAGGGCGTGCGGTTCACGTTCCAGCACGCCGTCACCGATCGCGGCGGACTCCAGGTCGAAGGCGGGGTGTGCGGGTCGCGCGGCGCCGATCGCTCCTGTCTGGGGATGACCGTCGGCGCCGACGACTCCCAGCTCACCTGCAGCCTCGTGCTGCGTCCCGATGCGAGCTTCCAGGACGGCACGTCGATCCGGTTCGAGGGCACGCTCGAGTGTCCGACATCGGAGATCTGCGACATCGTCGTGGCCCGCGACGTCCAGCCCGGGCCGGCCATCGTCGTCGTAGACCCCGAGGGAGAGGGGGAGGACGAGCAGCAGCAGGATCAGGACCAGCAGGATCAGGACCAGCAGGATCAGGACCAGCAGGATCAGGACCAGCAGGATCAGGACCAGCAGGATCAGGACCAGCAGGATCAGGACCAGCAGGATCAGGACCAGCAGGACCAACAGGACCAGCAGGACCAGCAGGACCAGCAGGACCAGGGCGAGGGACAGGCCTGATGGCCAGGCGCTCTCGCACCGTTCAGAGCCGCACGGCTGCGGGGGACGCACCCGAAGCGGAGCCCTCGCCGCCACCCGACGAGCCGTCTACGGTCGAACCCGGCCTCGGCTTCGAGAAGTGGATGGGGTTCCTGTCGTCGTTCGTCGCCCCGCTGACGCTCGTCACGGCGCTGCTCTTCTACTTCGGCTACGTGTCCACGCGTGAGTTCTTCCGCTACTTCGGTGTCGACGTCGACATCATCGGCCTGAGCACGCAGGAGTTCGTCATGCGCAGCCCCGGGGCGCTCTTCATCCCTGTCATGGTGCTCATGCTGCTGGCCGCGGGGGCGATCGTCGGCCATCGCGTGCTGCGGCGTCGGCTCGGCGAGCGACCACGGACCACCCAGCGGCGTGTCATCGCCGCCATCGCATGGACGGGGATCGGCTTCCTGCTCGCCGGCCTCGTATCGGCCTTCCTCCTGCCCATCCTCGGCGACTGGGTGTGGGGCCAGCTGCTCACCCCTCTGTTCCTCGCCCTCGGCGCTGGGCTCACGGCCTACGCCGCATCGACCGTGCGCGCCCTCGGCGGCGCAAACGTGAGCCGCGCGGTGGTCGTGCTCCTCGTGCTCGTGATGGTCGCCGGCACCTTCTGGTCGACGGCGACCGTCGCCCAGTGGTGGGGGCTCGGCCAGGCGCGCTCGCTCGCCTCCGATCTGAGCACCCTTCCAGCCGTGGTCCTGGACACCACAGAGCGGCTGTACCCGGGCAACGATGACATCTCGTTCCAGCAGCTGGGCGACGGGTCTCCCACCGAGGGCGACGCGGGTGCGGCGGCCACGTTCGGCTACCGCTACTTCGGCCTCCGTCTCCTGGCGCAGGGTGGGGGCAGGCTGTATCTCGTGCCAGACGCGTGGTCTCCGGATGCCTCGACGATCGTGGTGCCGTACGACGACGTCCGCGTCAGGTTCCGGTTCATTCCCGACGCCGACCCGCCCACGTCATGATTATCCGCAGGAATAGACGATCGCGCCCATGCGGTTGTCTTCAGCATGACGGACGCCATCAAGATCGACGTGTGGAGCGACATCGCCTGCCCCTGGTGCTACATCGGCAAGCGCAACCTCGAGAACGGGCTGGCCGCGGCATCCGCGGATGACGACGCCCCCGCCGTGGAGGTGACGTTCCACTCGTTCGAGCTGTCGCCCGACACGCCCGTCGACTTCGAGGGCGATGAACTCGACTTCCTCGCGAAGCACAAGGGGATGCCCCGCGAGCAGGTGCAGCAGATGCTCGAGCGCGTCACGGGCGTCGCCGCCGATGCGGGGCTGGAGTATCGTTTCGACCTCCTCAAGCACACCAACACCGTCAAGGCCCACGAACTGCTCCACTTCGCGAAGGAGCAGGGACGGCAGCACGAGCTCGCCGAGCGACTCATGGCGGCGTACTTCACCGAGGGCCGGCACCTCGGGCGCGAGGACGAACTCGTCGACCTGGCCACGGATGCCGGCCTCGACGCCGACGCCGCGCGTGAGGCCCTGCAGAGCGGCCGCTACCTGGATGCCGTCCGCGCCGACCAGGCGCAGGCAACGGCGTACGGCATCAACGGTGTGCCGTTCTTCGTGATCGACGGCAAGTACGGCGTGTCGGGCGCGCAGCCCGCTGAGGCGTTCGCGCAGATCGTCCGCCAGGTCTGGTCCGAGCACCGCGAGCCCGCGGGCGTCGACGCCTGACCTCATGCGCACCGGAACGGGCCCGCCGCGAATCATCGCGACGGGCCCGTTCGCCGTCTCTGGTCAGCGGTCCTCGACGGTATGGTCCGTCGAACCCGGCTCCCGGAGACTCGGCCCCGCACACGCGAAGCCGTCCGTTCAGCCAAGGGACGGAATCCTGTAAGAGAATGGGGTCGTGACGACTGCCCTCGCTCCCGCGCGCACGCTGCGCATCGGGCCCATCGAACTCGATGCGCCCGTCGTGCTGGCGCCGATGGCGGGTATCACCAACACCGCGTTCCGGCGACTCTGCCGTGAGTACGGCGCCGGCCTCTACGTGAGCGAGATGATCACGACGCGCGCTCTCGTCGAGCGCAACGCGACGACGATGCGCCTCATCACGCACCACGAGTCCGAGAAGCCGCGTTCGATCCAGCTCTACGGCGTGGATCCAGCGACCACCGAGGCGGCCGTGCGCCTCCTCGTCGAAGAGGATCGCGCCGATCACATCGATCTCAACTTCGGCTGCCCGGTCCCCAAGGTCACCCGCAAGGGCGGGGGAGCGGCACTGCCGTGGAAGCTCGGACTGTTCCGCGACATCGTCACGCGTGCGGCGCGCGCTGCCGGTGACATCCCGCTCACGGTCAAGATGCGCAAGGGCATCGATATCGACCACCTGACGTACCTCGACGCCGGGCGCATCGCGGAGGACGCCGGCGTCGCTGCGGTCGCCCTGCACGCCCGCACGGCCTCGGAGTTCTATTCGGGGCAGGCCGACTGGTCGGCGATCACGAAGCTCAAGGAAGCGGTCACGAGCGTCCCGGTGCTCGGGAACGGCGACATCTGGTCCGCCGACGACGCGGTGCGCATGATGGACGAGACGGGCTGCGACGGCGTCGTCGTCGGTCGCGGCTGCCTCGGGCGCCCGTGGCTCTTCGGCGACCTGGCCCGCGCGCTCGGCGCCCCCGGTTCCGCACCGGCCGAGCCGGTCGACGCGACCCTCGGGTTCGTCGCCCGCGCCTTCCGCCGCCACGCGGAGCTGCTGGTCGAGTTCTTCGAGGACGAGGGCCGCGGCTGCCGCGACATCCGCAAGCACGTCGCCTGGTACTTCAAGGGGTACCCCGTGGGCGGCGACCTGCGCGCGAGCCTCGCCACCGCATCCACCCTCGCCGAGATCGACGACCTCCTCGCGACCCTCGACCTCGACGCCCCCTACCCGGGCGCCGCGGCGGAGGGCCAGCGGGGTCGCGCGGGCACCCCGAAGCGTCCCGCGCTGCCCGATGGCTGGCTGAATTCGCGCGAGCTGGGGGCCGCGGCATCCACGTCCCTCGCCGAAGCGGAACTCGACCACAGTGGCGGGTGACGTGGCCGGCGCGTCCGACCGCCCGGCGGGGTACGACGATGCCGACGCCGCCCGCTTCCACGCCGAGCGCCACCGATCGCAGCGTGACGACTTCGCGCGCGACCGCGCCCGCGTGCTGCACTCGGCGGCGCTGCGTCGCCTCGCCGCGAAGACCCAGGTGCTCAGCCCCGCGAGCCCGGCGGACTTCGCACGCAATCGCCTGACGCACTCGCTCGAGGTCGCACAGGTCGGGCGCGAGCTGGCGACCGCGCTGGACCTCGCCGCCGACGTCGTCGACACCGCCTGCCTCAGCCACGACCTCGGTCACCCGCCGTTCGGCCACAACGGCGAGCGGGCGCTCAACGAGTGGGCCGAGGACTTCGGCGGGTTCGAGGGCAACGCGCAGACGCTGCGCATCCTCACGCGCCTCGAACCGAAGGTCTTCGACGCCGACGGCCGCAGCTTCGGCCTGAACCTGACGCGTGCGAGTCTCGACGCCGCCTGCAAGTATCCGTGGACGGCCGACCATCCGCTGCCCGATCCGGGCGGGCGGCTGAAGTTCGGCGTGTACCCCGAAGACGAAGAGGTCTTCCGCTGGCTCAGGGCGGATGCGCCGGGGCGGGTGCGGTGCATCGAGGCCGAGGTCATGGATCTCTCCGACGACATCGCGTACTCCGTCCACGACTTCGAGGACGCCGTGGTCAACGGCTACCTCGACCCCGCGCGGCTCGTGGACGCGCGCGAGCACCAGTGGCTGCTCACCGCGATCCAGTCCTGGGTGGGCTTCGACTTCGCGCGCGACGAGCTCGAGGACGCGCTGTTCCGCCTCACGCGCATGCCCGAGTGGATCGACTCGTTCGACGGCACGCGTGCGTCCCTCGCGCGTCTGAAGAACCTGACCTCCGACCTCATCGGCCGGTTCGCCCGCGCCGCGACCACCGCGACCCGCGAGTCGTACGCGACCTCGGTGCTGACCCGCTACCGAGGTCACCTCGTGGTGCCCCGCATCGTCGAGGCCGAGATGGCGGTGCTCAAGGGCATCATCGGTGCCGCGGTCGTGTCGATCGAGGGCCGCAAGGACCTCTACAAGGAGCAGCGTCGGCTCCTGAAGCGCCTGGCGACGGCCCTCTGGGAGCGCGCTGACGCGCTGGACCCGCTGCACGCGGAGGACTTCGCGGCGGCGGAGACGGATGCCGCACGCCGGCGCGTCGTCGTCGACCAGGTCGCCAGCCTCACCGACCAGCTGGCGATCGCGTGGCACGGATCGCTCGTCGGACCGGTGGATCCGGCATCCGTCGGCGTCTGGGCACCGGGCGCTCGCCCGATGGATGCGGCCGCACGTACCGCCCGCGATTCCTCCGAGGTGCGCTGATGGCGGGGCGCATCCGTCAGGCCGACGTCGACGAGGTGAAGGCCCGCACGAACATCGCCGACATCGTCGGTGAAAGGGTGGCGCTGAAATCCGCGGGCGTCGGATCGCTGAAGGGCCTCTGCCCCTTCCACGACGAGCGCAGCCCGAGCTTCAACGTGCGCCCGCAGGCGGGCTTCTACCACTGCTTCGGCTGCGGTGAGTCAGGCGACGTGTACTCGTTCCTGCGCGCGATGGACCACGTGACGTTCACGGAAGCAGTCGAGCGCCTCGCCGGCCGCATCGGCTTGACGCTGCACTACGAGGACGGCGGCGCCGCCCCCGAGCACACAGGGCGTGCCCGGCTGTACGCCGCCAACGCGGCGGCGGCGGAGTTCTTCCGGGGGCAGCTGATGACGCCGGAGGCCGACATCGCGCGGCGCTTCCTCGGGCAGCGGGGGTTCGACGCGGGCGCCGCCGGGCATTTCGGCGTGGGGTACGCCCCGAAAGGCTGGTCGGGCATGCACTCGGCGCTGCGCGCGCAGGGCTACACCGACGAGGAGCTCTCGTCGGCCGGTCTCGTGTCGCAGGGCCAGCGCGGGGTCTACGACCGCTTCCGCGGGCGGGTGGTGTGGCCCATCCGCGACGTCACCGGTCAGGTCATCGGCTTCGGCGCGCGCAGGCTCTACGACGACGACAACGGCCCCAAGTACCTCAACACCCCCGAGACGACGATCTACAAGAAGGCGCAGGTGCTCTACGGGCTCGACCTCGCCAAGCGCGACGTGTCGCGCGAGCACCGCGTCGTCGTGGTCGAGGGGTACACCGACGTCATGGCGTGCCATCTGGCCGGCATCACGACGGCGATCGCGACCTGCGGGACCGCGTTCGGCTCCGACCACATCACCGTGCTCCGCCGGGTGATGGGCGACGATTCCACGGCGGGCGAAGTCGTCTTCACATTCGATCCGGATGCCGCGGGCCAGAAGGCGGCGCTGCGCGCCTTCGCCGACGCCAAGCGGTTCAACGCCCAGACGTACGTCGCCACCGGCCCGGAGGGCCTCGACCCCTGCGACCTTCGCCTCGCGCGGGGCGACGGCGCGGTGCGCGCGCTTCTCGAGACGAAGGTGCCCATGGTCGAGTTCGTCCTCGATCAGCGCATCTCCGGCTACGACCTCGCCAGCGTCGAAGGGCGCGTCGGGGCGCTGCGCACGGCCGCCCCGGTGGTCGCCGAGCTGCGTGACCCGCTCCTGCAGCCCGAGTATGTGCGGGTGCTCGCCCGCCGGCTCGGCATGGACACCGAGGACGTGCGCCGCGAGGTCGAGCGAGCGGGCCGAGGCGGAAGCCGTCGCGACGCCGCCCCCGGCACGCAGAACGCAGGGCCCGCCGTCGACGACGGCGCGCTCCGCGTCACGCTGGCGACCTTGCCCCGCAGTCCCGAGGTCGGTCTGGAGCGGGATGCCCTCATGGGGGTGCTGCAGTTCGGCCATCGCATGGATGCCACGCTGGTCGAACGGGCTCTCGAGCTGCCGTTCCGCAACGCCGCTCTCGACGCCGTCCGGGTCGCCGTTCGCGAAGCCCCCGGCATGCAGCGCCCGGGCTGGTCGGCGGATGCCGTCGCCACGGTGCGCGAGCCCTACCGCTCACTCGCCGCAGAGCTGCTCGCCGGCGACTTCCCGGCGCTCAACGACGACGCGGCGGTGACATCGGCCGGCGATCTCGCGCGACGCCTCGTGCTTCGACGCTTCGATCGCGAGAAGGCCGAGCTGCTCGGCGCGATCCAGCGCGTACCGGCGGCATCGGAAGAGGGACGCAGCATCCGCCTGCGCCTGCGCGAACTGGATGCGCGACGCCAGGCGCTCGTCGACGAAGCGTCATGACGCGCGGTCCTCGGCTGGCGCCGGCGGCGATCGCGCGGCAGGATGATGAGATGGCTCGCCGACGAGACGCGGATGTCGCGATCGACTGTTCCGACCTTTCGATCGCCCGCCGCGCGGGACGCGGCGGGCCGTCCCAGCGCGTCGTCGACGGCGTGTCCTTCCGCTTGCCTCACGGCGGCATCCTGGCGGTGATGGGACCGACCGGCTCGGGCAAGTCCTCGCTGGCCTCCGTGCTGGCAGGAGCGGACGAGTCGGGACTCGCCGTCGTCGGCGGAGACGGTCTCGTCGAGGGCATCTCGGTGCGGCGTCCGGGTCGCGCGCATCGCCAGCTCACGTACTACGCCGGCCACCTCCGGCAGTCGGCCGGCGCGCGTCTGCCCGCGCGGCTCACGGTGGCCGACGTGATCGGCGAGCCGATCACCAGCCGCGACCGCCGGGTGAGTGCGCGTGCCCTCGCCGTCAGGGTGGCCTCGCTCCTCGACGAGCTGATGCTGCCGCTCGGAGCGGCCGCCAAATACCCCTACGAGCTCAGCGCCGGCATGCGCCAGCGGGTTGCTCTGGCGCGAGCCCTGGTTCTGCAGCCGCGCGTGCTGATCGCCGATGAGCCGTTCGCGAACATGGACGTCGAGGTGCGGAAGGCGGCTCGCGAGGCGGTGCTGCGTCGCCGCCGCGAGCTCGACATGGCCGCGCTCATCGTGACCAACGAGCGAGACGTCGTGAACGAGCTGGACGCGGACGTGCTGGTGCTGCGGGCGGGACACGCCGTCGCGTACGGGCACGGCACCAAGGATCTCCTGTGGACTCCCAGCGGAGAGGCCGACAGGCGCCTGGTGAGCTCGTGAGAGGGCCGGCCGTGGTCATGAGCACCGGCTGAGCTTTGCTAGTATGGTCTGGTTGCCCGCGCGAAAGTGCGGACCATTCCTCCATAGCTCAATTGGCAGAGCAATCGGCTGTTAACCGATAGGTTCTTGGTTCGAGTCCAAGTGGGGGAGCGAAGGCCTCGGGGCTCCACCCCCGAGGCTTTCTTCGTCTCCGGGATCAGATCGAGGGGTGCACATGGCGGGTCGCGCGAAGCCCTCGCCGCTGCTGGCGGTCGAAGGCGGCGTCCCCGCGCCGGCACCGATCTATCGCGCTGCGCCGCTGCTCGGCGCGCTGGCGCTGTTCGCCGGGGCGGTCGTCTGGGTAGGGCTTGTCGTGCTCTTCGGCGGCGAGCCGTGGATGTTCCCCGTCTCGGTGCCGGAGCCCTGGCTGTTCCTCGCGCTCGTGCCGTCGATCGCGGCGATCCTGCTCGCGGTGCGCGGCATCGCGATGTGGTCGCTGGCTCTGGCGATCGTGAGCTGCTGGCTCGTGCCGACGGGAATAGCGACGGTCCTCGTCGTGCTGGTGGCCCTGTGGACCGTGCGCGGCATCCGCAGTCAGTGGGCCGCCCACGATCTCGACTCGGTCATCGCGACCGCTGCCGCCCACGGCCTGCCCGTGCTCGTGGTGCAGCACGTCGCGGGGAGAGCCGGTGCACGCCGGACCACCGACACCACGCAGGTGCAGGTGCGCGACGTCGACACCGGGGAGCTGACGACGGCCCGAGTGTGGGGACCGATGCGCACCGGCACGACGCTGGTCCGCCAGGGGATGAACGTGATCGCACAGGCGCCGCCCGGAGCCGACGCCGAGCTTCGCCGATGGGTCGAGCGCCAGAACCGCCGCAGCGACGGCTGACACCCTGACGGGCGGGCGCGCACGTCCCGCCCGTCAGGGTGGTTTTCACAGTGTGGCGGCGAGCTCCTGCATCTCGGCGATCTCCGCGTTCTGGTCCTCGATGATCTGTTGGGCGAGGGCGCGCACGTCGGGATCCCCGGCCGAATCCAGGGCCGCCTCCGCCATCTCGACGGCACCCTGATGGTGCACGACCATCTGCTCCAGGAAGAGCCTGCCTGCCGCCGTGCCGTCGGCGTCGCGGAGAGCGGTCATATCGGCCTCCGACATCATGCCGTCGCCGTGATCCATGCCGCCGGAGGCATGCTCCACGCCCCAGTCGTCGAGCCAGCTCTCCATGAGCTCGATCTCGGGTCCCTGTGCGGCGCGGATGCGCTCGGCGATCGCCACCACGCGAGGATCGACCCCGTCCTTGGCGAGCACGATCTCGGCCATCTCCATCGCCTGCTCGTGGTGCGGGATCATCATCGTCACGAACATCTGGTCGGCCATCGTCACGTCGACCGGCGACGCCGACGAGCTCGCTGAACCGTGGTGCATGCCCGGCATGCCGCCACTCGTGTCGGGCGCTCCGGCGCAGCCGGTCACGACCAGTCCCATCGTGAGCGGCAGGATCACCGCGAGCGCGCGCGTGTGGGTGTTCATCTCTTCTCCTTCGATCAGTGTCATCAGCGGAACCCCGCGACCTCGCAAGAGGCGCGGGTGCGTGTCCCGGCCGAGCGCCGGGAGACGCGGCTCAGGTCCGGCTGATCGAAAGCAGAGCGAGGGACGGCGGATGTCGCGGCGCACTGTCGGCATCGCGGACAGATCGCGCCGCGGCATGACGCAGGAGGCGCCACGGCGACTGCCACGACACCCGAGAGGGAACGAACAGCAGCACGGTCAGCAGCAGCGCCAGCACGCAGATGACGGTCCACACGCCGTAGTCCTGACCATCGGAGGGACCACGGCTCCACGGATCCGCGCAGACGCCCGTGCAGCGCGCGTCGGGCGCGCCGACGTCCGTCATCGCCGCGGCCGCCGATCCCTCCTGGTGCGGATGCGCGGACTCGGCGACGGCTGCCATGGCAGAACCGTCGGCCGGGCCCGTCGTGTGCGCGGCGTGCGTCGCCGGCGACATGAGCACGTGCATGCCGAGGAGGCCGACGATGATCGCTGCCGTGGCGACCACTCGCGATCCGAGCGACCATCGCTGCCACGAGCGGGCGTGTCGCGGTCGCGGCATCCGTCCCACCTCGCTCGACAGTCATCGCGAGACCTGATGCCTCGCCCCGCCACCAGGATATACCCGAAGGGGGTATCTCCCGGGGTGAGGATCAGGCTTCGATGTCGTCCAGGCCCGGAGTCCAGGCGCTGCCCGGCCGGCCCCAGCCGCGCTTGCGGGCGATCTTCTGCACGGTCTTCCAGTCGCCGTCGTCGAGGCGATCGACGTAGAGGATGCCGTCGAGGTGATCGAACTCGTGCTGCATGATGCGCGCCCGCCATCCGTCGACCTGCACGCTCACGGGCGCGCCCTCGAGGTCGATGCCGGTAACGAGCACCTCCTCCGAGCGGCGCAGTGGGAACCGCTCGCCCGGGAACGACAGACACCCTTCCGACTCCTCGTCGGGGTCGGGTGCACCGGGCTCGAGGGGCCGCATCCACAGTTCGGGGTTGATGATCACCCCGCGCCAGGGCTCGCCGTCGTCGTCGGCATACGTGTACGTGTAGATGCGCAGCGGCACGCCGACCTGAGGGGCCGCGAGGCCCACGCCGGGTGCGGCATCCATCGTCTCGAACATGTCCGCGACGAGTGCGCGGATCTCGTCCGTGATCTCTTCGACGACGGACGCGGGGGCGTGCAGGACGGGATCGCCCATGATGCGAATCGGGAGAACAGCCACGCCTTGAGCCTATCGACCGGTGTCGGCGGCTAGTGTCGATACGTGGTCTGGACTGCGGTGGAACTCGAGGACGTCGGCGATCAGCTCGTCGGCGCATTCCAGAACCCCGGCATCCTGATCGGCATCCCTCTCGCCCTGCTGGGCGCAGTGTTCATGTCGTTCGGCGCCCAGTACCAGCACCGCGGCGTCACGAAGGTGGAGCGCCTCAGCGGCGGGCACTCCAGCCAGGGCCTGGGGCCCAGTCATCTGCTGAAGCTGCTGGCCCGCCCGTCGTGGGTGATCGGCACGGTGATGCTCGCGCTCGCCATCGTCTGCCAGCTCTCGGCCCTCTTCTTCGCACCGCTCATCGTGGTGCAGCCGCTCGGTGCGGTCGCCCTGGTCATCACGACGCTGCTGAACGCGCAGATCAGCGGGCACAGGCCGACGAAGCGCTCGCTCATCGCGATCGCGGCCTGCGTCGGCGGCATCTTCGTCTTCGTCACCATCGCGGCCCTCTTCGCGACCGAGAAGCCGGTCTCGAACGGGCAGCTGATCACGATTCTGGTCCTGCTGCTCGTCGTCACCCTGGTGTTCGCGGGATTGTGGATCTGGCTGCGCAAGCGCATGGGCGCGCTGTTCTACATCATCGCCGCCGGTGTCATCTACGGTTTCGTCGCGACGCTGGCCAAGGTCGTCATCGAGCGCGTCAAGGAGAGCGACTTCAACTGGCTCACCTTCGCGTGCCTGGCCGCCCTCATCATCGGCGCCATCGTGGGCGCGTACTTCGTCCAGAGCGCCTACGCCTCGGGTCCACCCGATCTCGTCGTCGCCGGGCTCACCGTCGTCGACCCGATCGTCGCGATCATCATCGGTCTGACGGTGCTCCAAGAGGTCGCGGGCGCCCCGCTGTGGGTCTACATCTCGTTCGCCGTCGTCGGCGCCGTCGCGGTCTGGGGGGTGTTCCAGCTCGCCCGACATCATCCGCAGGTGCTCAGCGAGAGCCAGGAGTTGCCGATCCAGCGGGGGAGCGACGGGGGAACATCGGATGCCGCGCACCCGCGCACCGGCTCGGTCAAGGTCACGGAGGCCGTGTCGAAGGTGTGGCCCGAGCCGCCGGTCAAGGACCGCCTCGACGACCCGGGCAAGCGCTGACGCACGCGCGGCACGGGGCGGACCGGTAGGCTCGTCTGCGCACTCAGTGCCGAGGGGCGGTGGCCAAGCTGGTGAAGGCAGCGGGCTCATAACCCGACGATCGTGGGTTCAAGTCCCACCCGCCCTACGAACGAGGAGACCGCCGCTGCCCCACGGGTTGCGGCGGTTCTCTGTTCGCGCGGCAGGTGTCGCCGAGAACGCCGGTGCCGGATTCGTTCACCATCCTTACTTTCGGAGGGGAACCCAGTGCCGCAGGCCCGCGTTTGCCTGTAGCGTCATCGACATCACCTGTCCCCTGGCCCCTCGTGGAGGCGAACAATGAAGTTCTTGCAGAGGCTCGGCCGATCGATCATGCTGCCGGTGGCTGTGCTGCCGGTCGCCGCGATCCTGTCGGGCCTGAGCTACTGGATCAGCAATGGCGGGAAGAGTCCCAACCTCGTCTCGGCATTCCTCGGCGCCGCCGGCGGATCGCTGCTCGACAACATGGCGCTGCTGTTCGCCGTCGGCATCGCACTCGGGATGGCACAGAAGTCCGACGGCACCTCGGCGCTGGCCGGGCTCGTGTCCTGGCTCGTGGTGACGACGCTCCTCAAGCCGGAGACGGTGGCGCTCTACACAGGCGTGGCAGACGTCAACGAGGTCGATCCCTCCTTCCTGAGGGTGCAGAACGTCTTCATCGGCATCATCTGCGGCCTGATCGGCGCGTTCTGCTACAACCGCTTCAAGGACACCAAGCTGCCTGACGCGCTGTCGTTCTTCTCGGGCAAGCGCTCGGTCGCGATCGTCACGGCGGGTTTCTCGCTCGTCGTCGCCATCGTGCTGTACTTCGTCTGGCCGTGGGTCTATGGCGGACTCGTCACCTTCGGCGAGTGGATCGTCACGCTCGGCCCCTTCGGCACCGGCATCTACGGCTTCCTGAACCGCTTGCTCATCCCCGTGGGCTTGCATCACGCACTCAACTCCGTGTTCTGGTTCGACGTCGCCGGAATCAACGACCTCAACAACTTCCTCTCCGGCGAAGGCACCTACGGGGTCACCGGCCAGTACATGACCGGGTTCTTCCCCATCATGATGTTCGGTCTGCCCGGTGCGGCCCTCGCGATGTACCTGACGGCCAAGACCACGCGCAAGAAGCTCGCCTACGGCATCCTGCTCGCCGGCGCGATCTCGTCGTTCTTCGTCGGCGTGACGGAGCCGCTCGAGTTCGCCTTCATGTTCCTGGCCCCGGTCCTGTATGTCACGCACGCGCTGTTCACCGGCATCTCGATGGCCATCAGCCAGATCCTGCCGGTGCGCATGGGCTTCGGCTTCTCGGGGGGCTTCATCGACCTCGTCCTCAACTGGATGAACCCGATGGCGCAGAACCCGTGGCTCATCCCCGTCATGGGTGTGTTCTGGTTCTTCATCTACTTCGTGGTGTTCTACTTCTTCATCAAGCGGTTCAACCTGAAGACGCCGGGCCGTGAAGACGACGACATCCTCGGCGAGGGCACGGAGTACGACACGCACGCGGCCGACGACAAGTACCTGGTCACGGGCAGCCGGTTCATCGATGCGCTCGGAGGAAAGGAGAACATCCTCGAACTCGAGAACTGCGCAACGCGCTTGCGGATGGAGATCGAAGACCCGAGCAAGGTCGACGAGACGGCTCTCAAGCGGGCCGGGGCCGCAGGCACGATGAAGCCCGGCGGCAAGTCGGTGCAGGTCGTCTACGGAACGAACGTCCAGTTCGTGAAGGATGCGATGGAGCAGATCATCGCGGGGGAGGTCGCCGTACCTGCAGGCGCCGCGCCCGAGCCTGCCATCGCTCCCGCCGCAGGCGCCACAGCGGTGCTCACCGACACCCCCGCCACCACGACCGTGAGGCTGCGCCAGCCGCTCGAGGGACGCGTGGTTCCGCTGTCCGCGGTGCCCGATCCGACCTTCGCGCAGGGCATCATGGGTCCGGGCGTCGCGATCGAGCCGACCGGCGACACGGTGGTCGCTCCCGCGGACGGCACCATCGGGGCCACGTTCGACAGCAGTCACGCGGTGGCACTCGTCCTGGGCGACGGCACCGAGCTGCTGATCCACGTCGGCATCGACACGGTCGGCATGAAGGGCGACGGCTTCCAGACCCTCGTCGAGAAGGGGCAGAAGGTCACGGCCGGCACGCCGCTGCTCCGCTTCGACCTGGCGAAGATCGAGGCAGCGGGACACCCTTCGATCACCCCGGTGATCGTGCTGAACAACGAGAGCGCGACCGTCACGTTCGAGTGACTCCGCGCGCGACCCACGATGAGGGGGACGGATGCCTCGAGCCGAGGCATCCGTCCCCTCCTCACATCGCGCTGCCGATGTACGAGTACTTGACGAAGACCTCGGCGGCGAGGCCTGCTTCTTCGAGGACGCCCTGCACCGCGCTCAGCATGTAGCTGGAGTCCCATCCCATGTAGAGCGAGTGCTCGTCGTCGAGGCGATCCCACTGACCGTTCCACGACTGCGCGGTGTAGACAGGTCCGCCGCGTCGCGCGCTGTACGCGACGACGGCGTCGCGGGAGTCCGCCCACAGCCGCTTGAAGACGCGGTTGAAGAGGTACTTGACGTCGGGCACCTCCCAGTGCTCGCCGCAGTACTCCACGTACGACCACTCGCGGTGCCATCCCGGCGGCCACCCTCGCCGGCGGACGGCGTCGAGGATGGGGGTCAGCCCGTCGTCGTCGATCGCGGGACCGCCGGGCCGTCTCCACACCTCGACGAAGCGCTTCGTGAGCTGTATCGATCGCTGCGCGATCGCCGCCGTGCCCCACGCGGGCAGCTCCGCCAGCGCCGCCGTCGTCCCGACGGTGCTCCGGGCGTACAGCGCCTGCTTCTGGGGGAACGAGCGGTCCCAGGCGCGCAGCGCGAGGTCCTCCTCGAGGACCGTGAGGTTGCCGAGCGTGTTCGCGAGGGCGCGATGACTGTTCTGCTCGTCGTCGCTGTACGACGCCCACTCGCGCACGCCGTCGCCCGACCAGGCATCACCGGGTGCGAGCGGGAAGATGTGCTCGACGTCGAGCCCACCGGCACCGTCGACCCCGGCGAGGCGACCGAGCACATACCGGGCGTGGGGGAGCTCTGAGTACTTCAGCGCGACCGCGACGCGCTCGTCCGACGGAGTGATGCGCGAGATCGCCGATACCAGCGCCTCACGGCCCTGCTCACGCGCCCGGCAGAGGCGCGCCACGAGGCGGTCGACTCCGGTGCCGACGACCGCACGTCGCACCAGGAGCGACTGCACCATCTCGAGCGTCTCGATCAGCTCGTCACGCGCGATGGAACCGAGTTCGAAGTCTCTGTACGCCCGCATGACGAGCGGGTACATGCCGGTGCCGAAGGTGCTGAGGTGGGAGAGCTGGCGCGTGATCTCGGCATCCGGGGCCTCGCTCGGATGCAGCAGCACCCGGTAGACGCGGGACAGCTCGCGCCATTCGGCGGCGTGACGCAGCAGGTCGGCGAACTCCAGGCGGGGGAACTCGTGACGGAAGGCCTCGTACACGCCGCGCCCTCCGACGACCGTCACCTCGCGCCCCGTTCTCATGACGAGGTACTGCCGCCAGAACTCGGCGATCGAGTCGCCGGTGTTCTGCTCGATCGGCTGCCAGTACTCTGCTTCGATCTCGCGCTGCTCGGCGTGGTTCAGGCCCATCAGCACGTAGTTGTGGATGAGCTCGTGGTCGCGCAGCGGCTCGCCGGTCGAGTTGAGGCTCTCGAAGATCTGCTGCGCGTTCGCGCCGATGCCGAGGGTGATCGCCACATGCTCGAGCTTCTGCAGACCGCGCCAGATGTGGGGCGCCTCGTCGAGGCTGATCTGACTGCGGAAGAAGGCGTAGTTGTCGTCGAATCGCGAGTCGCGCTGCTCACCGTGGGGGAGCGGGAGGTCGAGCACGACGCGCTCGAAGATCGACGCCCACGCGCGATGCGGGCGGAGTTTCGTGCGCGTCGCATCGTGGGAGTGGACGAGGACGCGCTGCAGCTGATCGGCGAGTTCCGGATCCGCTTCGCGGACGGTGTGGTGCAGCGCCGCGACGAGCAGCATGAGGGTCGTCGTCCGCTGCTGGCCGTCGATCAGCACGAGCTCGGCATCCTCGCCCTCCCCGCTGGCCGAAGAGAGGATCGAGCCGATGAAGTGCATGTGGCGATCATCGAGGTCGGCCACCGCGCGGATGTCGGAGAGCAGCTGCTCGCATCCGCCGATGTCCCACCGGTACTGCCGCTGGTAGACGGGGACGACGATCGTCCAATCCGCGGCCGAGAGCCATCCGATGGTGTTGACCGCTGTGGCGTCGACATTCGTGGCAGTGACCATGGCCCGTCCATTCTAAAGGGGGCGCATCACGACGAACCGGCGGCCCGGACGCCCGCCGGTTATTCACGGCGCGGTCCTGAGGAGCCTCCAGGGGCCCGAGGTAGGCTTGCCTAAGTTGAGCCTGTTAAAACGTGCTGGCTCACTGACCGAAAGGCATGATTCGTCATGGGTTACATCAAGTCTGCCGCTCTCGATGAGACCGGCTTCGTGGTCCTCGATCCCTACGACCGGGAGCTCGATCCGAAGGAATGGCTCTCCATCGAATACGTCGACTGGAAGTCGTCGGGTGACACCCGCTTCGCGCCGCTCGCCTCCGCCAAGGGCGAGATCGAGTGCAACGGGTTCTGGAACCACACGCCGCCGCGCACCGACAAGGACGGCGTCTGGATCCCGTCGCAGGTCGAGAAGGCGCCGGACATGACGCGTCGCGCGCAGGAGCCGGGCGCCAACGTGGGGCGCTGCCGCGTCATCGAACTGCAGCCCAACACGTACGCCGACGCGCTGTACAACCTGCACCAGGACGACAACAACCGGCTCAACCCCGACGGCACCGGCTGGGTCGTCCGCGGTTTCTTCAACCTCACCGATGACAAGAACAGCTACTTCGTGCTGCGCGAGAACCGCACCGACCCCAGCATCGAGTACCGCGTCGCCCTTCCGGCCGGCGCCCAGCTGATCGTCGACACGCAGCGCCTGTGGCACGCGGTCCACCACACCGGCGACGAGGCGCGCTACTGCCTCATCACGTCGTGGGAGTCCGGCCCCGAGCTCGACGCCTACATCGAGAAGTACCACGGCAAGCCGACCACCGACTACGTCGAGGTCGCGCAGGACGTGCTCGACGCCGGCCAGGCCGAGCAGGCGCGCCGCGACGCCGCCCGCGCCGCGTACTACGCGGCCAAGGGCAAGGCCGAGGTCCAGGCGATGAGCGAGGCCTGAGCCTCCTCGTTCCGACCCGAGAGGGCGGGGAAATCACAGGCTTGTGATTTCCCCGCCCTCTCGGCGATAATGGCGGCAGCACAACCGAACAGCACGTCATGACACCGTCACAGGTCGTAGGGGAAGACGCACCTGACGAACGGAGAGATCATGGCGACACAAAAAGCGCGTGGGGTGATCTTCATCCACTCCGCGCCACGGGCGTTGTGCCCGCACCTCGAGTGGGCGGTCGGCCGAGCACTCGGCCGAGCGGTCAGCTTCGACTGGGTCGATCAGCCCGTCCTCACGGGCAGCCGCCGCGCCGAGTTCTACTGGGAGGGCGCCGCCGGCACCGGTTCGGCTCTGGCGACGGCCATCCGCGGCTGGGAGCACCTGCGCTTCGAAGTCACGGAGGACCCGACGCCCCGCAGCGACGGCGGCCGCTGGCTGCACACGCCGGGCCTCGGCATCCACTACGCCCAGACCGATACCGCCGGCAACGTCGTCATCGGCGAGGACCGCATCCGCTACGCGATGGAGATCGCCGGCAGCGACGCCTTCGAGCTGCGGCGAGAACTGGATGTCGCGCTCGGCGCCGCATGGGACGAAGAGCTCGAGCCGTTCCGGCACGCGAGCGACGACGCGCCCGTCGTCTGGTTGCACAAGGTCGGCTGAGACTCTCTCAGACGCAGGCGGTGCGAGGCGCCACTACCGAGGCTCGGAGGCCGTGAATCCCGGGCAGCGGGACCGCGAACCACCGCCTGACACGACAGACGCCCCCGGTCGGCTTCACCGGGGGCGTCTTCGCGTGACGGAGGTCGACCCGCGCCGACCCGCTGCGCGGGCCGGCGCGGTCGATCCGGCAGTGTCAGATCGAGGCGAACGCGGCGACCGCGTTGTGCCCGCCGAAGCCGAACGAGTTGCTGATCGCGAGGTGCGGCCCGTCTCCGAGCGGCGTGGGAGTGCCCGAGATGCGGAACGGGACCTCGGGGTCCTGCGTCGTCAGATTGATGGTCGGCGGAGCGACGCGGTCCTGCAGGGCCAGCACCGTGAAGATCGCCTCGAGCGCGCCCGTGCCGCCCAGGAGGTGACCGGTCGACGCCTTGGTGGCCGACACCGGGATCTCGTCGATCCGGTCGCCGAACACCGACCGCAGCGCCGTGTACTCGTTCGGGTCGCCGACGGGCGTCGAGGTGGCGTGCGCGTTGATGTGCGTGACATCGTCGGCAGAGGCATCCGCCATCTCGAGCGCCAGGCGCACCGCGCGCGATGCGCCGAGCCCCTCGGGATCGTTGGCGGTGATGTGGTACGAGTCGGCGGTGACGCCGCCGCCGGCCGCGACCGCGTAGATCTTGGCGCCGCGCGCACGCGCGTGCTCCTCGGTCTCGAGGATGAGGACCGCCGCGCCCTCGCCCATGACGAAGCCGTCACGGTCGACGCTGCAAGGCCGCGAGGCGGTCGCCGGATCGTCGTTGCGACGGGAGAGCGCCTGCATCGAGGAGAACGCGGCGATGGTCACGGGGTGGATGACGGACTCGGTGCCGCCGGCGATCACGACGTCGGCGTAGCCGGCGCGGATGTGCTCGATGGCGTTGACGATCGACTCGGTGCTCGACGCGCAGGCGCTGGCGACCGTGCGCGCGTAGGCGCGGGCGTTGAAGTGAAGGGAGAGGTTTCCGGCCGCCGCGTTGGGCATGAGCATGGGGACGGTCATCGGCAGAACGCGGCGAGGGCCCTTCTCGCGCAGGGTGTCCCACCCGTCGAGTAGGGTGTGCAGTCCGCCGATGCCGGTGGCGAAGTCGACGCCGAGTCTCTCCGGCTCGATCTCCGGGCTGCCGGCATCCGCCCACGCCTCCATGGCAGCGACGAGCGCGAACTGGGAGGAAGGGTCGAGCCGCTTGGCGATGGGACGCTCGAGCACCGTGTCGGGACGCACCTTCGCCTCCGCGGCGAAGGTGACCGGCAGCTGGTACTTCTCGACCCAGTCGTGCTCGAGGGTGCGGGCGCCGGAGACGCCCTCCAGGAGCGCGGACCAGCTCTCGGGTGCCGTGCCGCCGAGCGGCGACGATGCGCCGATGCCGGTGACGACGATGCGGGAGTTGCTCATGTCGTTCTAGATCCTCATGGATGCGCCGGTGGGGGCCGCAGCCCCCACCGGAGGGTTTACGCCTGGTTCGACGTGATGAAGGTGACGGCGTCGCCGACGGTCTTGAGGTTCTTGACCTCGTCGTCGGGGATGGTGACGCCGAACTTCTCCTCAGCGTTGACGACGATCGTCATCATCGAGATCGAGTCGATGTCGAGGTCGTCGGTGAACGACTTCTCGAGGGCGACCTCGTCGGCCGAGATCCCGGTCTCGTCGGTGATGAGCTCCGCGAGTCCGGCGAGGACCTCGTCGTTGGTGAATGCCATGGGGTTCTCCTGTTTTCTAGGGGTTGCGGGGGCCCGAACGGGCCGTCTCAGTCTAGGGTCGTGCTCCGCCGGGTCAGGGGAGCACGACCACCTGCGCGCCGAACACGAGCCCGGCACCGAAGCCGATCTGGAGCGCCAGGCCGCCGCTCAGCTCGGGGTGCTCCTCCAGCAGGCGGTGGGTCGCGAGCGGGATGGAGGCCGCCGACGTGTTGCCGGTGGTCTCGATGTCGCGGCCGATCAGCACCGTGTCGGGAAGCTTCAGCTGCTTGGCGAACTCGTCGATGATGCGCATGTTGGCCTGGTGCGGCACGAACGCGGCGAGGTCGGCCGCCTCGACCCCTGCGGCTTCGAGAGCCTGTCGGGCGACCTTCACCATCTCCCACACCGCCCAGCGGAAGACTGTCGGGCCTTCCTGGCGCAGGGTCGGCCAGGGCGCGGTGCCGTCGCGGAACTCGGTCAGCGTGTAGTTCATGCCCACCGCGTCGGCCTTCGAGCCGTCGGAGCCCCAGACCGTCGGGCCGATGCCGGGGGAGTCGCTCGGGCCGATCACCGCCGCGCCCGCGCCGTCGCCGAGCAGGAACGAGATGCTCCGGTCGGTCGGGTCGACGACGTCGCTGAGCTTCTCCGTGCCGATGACGACCGCGTAGTGCGCGGCGCCCGCGCGGATGAGGGCGTCCGCCTGGGCGACGCCGTATGCGAACCCCGCACATGCGGCGTTCAGGTCGTACGCGGCCGCGGGGTTGGCGCCGACACGGTCCGCCACGATGGCCGACACCGACGGGGTCTGCTTCGGGTTGCTGATGGTGGCGACGATGACCGCGTCGACCTGCGACGGGTCGACGCCGGAGCGCTCGATCGCCTCGCGGGCGGCATCCGTCGCCAGGTCGATCGCATCGGTCTCGGGCACTGCGCGCGTGCGCGTGATGATGCCGGTGCGCTGGCGGATCCACTCGTCGCTCGAGTCGATCGGACCGATGAGGTCGTCGTTCGGCACGGCGATCTCGCCACGGGCGGCGCCGTACGCGTAGATGCGCGTGTGGGCGGCACCGGTGGGCTGGACGAGGATGCGGGTCATGCGGATACTCCGGTCATGCGTCGACGGCCACCAGGGCGGTGGCGGCCTCCAGGTCATCGGGCGTCTTGACGGCGACGGCCGGCACTCCGCGCAGCGCGCGCTTGGCCAGCCCGACGAGCGTCCCCGCCGGAGACAGCTCCACGATGCCCGACACGCCGGCGTCGGCGAAAGACGCCATGCAGAGGTCCCAGCGCACCGGCGAGGCGACCTGATCGACCAGAAGGTCGACGAACTCGCGGCCCGAGGCGACGGGCGCGCCGTTGCGGTTGGTCCAGAGCAGGACGTCGGGATCGGATGCCGCGACCTCGGCCGCTGCGGCGCGCAGCGCCTCGACGGCCGGCGCCATGTAGCGGGTGTGGAAGGCTCCCGCGACCTGCAGCGGGATGACGCGGGTACCGGCGACCGGCTCCGCCGCCAGCGCCTGGAGCGCATCGAGAGCACCGGCGACGACGAGCTGGCCGCCGCCGTTGTAGTTGGCGGGCGCGAGGTCGAGCTCGTCGAGGCGCGACAGGATGGCGGCCTCGTCGCCGCCGATCACCGCGCTCATGCCGGTCTCGGCGGCAGCGGCGGCTTCAGCCATGGCGCGACCCCGGATGCCGACGAGCGTCAATGCGGCCCGCTCGCTGAGGATGCCGGCCGCAGCGGCTGCGGCGAACTCTCCGACGGAGTGACCGGCGACGCCGGCGATGCGCTCACGGTCGGGCAGCGCGTTCCACGACAGCAGGCTCGCGGCGACGATGAGCGGCTGCGCCACCTGCGTGTCGCGGATGCGATCGGCATCCCACTCGGTGCCGGCGGCGACGAGGTCCACGCCAGACCACTCGGAGTACTGGGCGAGCCGATCGGCTGCGCCGTCCGCGTCGAGCCAGGGTGCCAGGAAGCCGGGGGACTGGGAGCCCTGCCCGGGGAAGACCGCGATTCTCACCGTTCCATCCTGTCAAGGATCGTGGAGGGGGTTCTGGCGACACCGTCACAAGAATCGCGGTTGCCTTTGTGCGGGGTCCACACGTCGGGTCGCCCTCGACGTCAGCCGGCGCCGCGTCGCGCCGCCGGAGGGCGGCGGCGGGCGGCATCCGTGCCGATGGAACCGAGGATCAGCGCGGTCTGCAGGATCAGCGCCTCACGGGGGCCGGTCGCGTCCCAGCCGATGACCTCCGACACGCGCTTGAGGCGATAGCGGACGGTGTTCGGATGCACGAAGAGCTCACGGGCGGTCGCCTCGAGCGAGCGGCCGTTGTCGAGGTAGGCCCACAGCGTAGCGACCAGGTCGGCGCTGTGCGCCTGGAGCGGCCGGTAGATGCGATCGACGAGGGTGAGCTTGGCGAGGGGGTCTCCGGCCAGGGCGCGCTCCGGCAGCAGGTCGTCCGCCTCGACGGGGCGGGGCGCGTGACGCCACGCCCTCGCGACCGCGAAGCCCGCCAGCGCCGCCCGGGCGCTCTGGCTCGCGTCCACGAGCGCCGGCACCGTGGGACCGAGCACGAGGTACCCGGCTCCGAACCCGGGCTCCAGGCGTCGGGCGATCTCGGCGAACGGCAGGTCTGCCACGGCGTCTTCGGCCATGGCGGCCGGCTCGGCGCGCCCCACCACGAGCACCAGGCGGGAGCCCTGCACACCGATCAGCACGTCCACCCCGAGCTTGCGCGCCGTGCGGCGCAGCTGGTCGACGTCGAACTGCGGGGGCGTCGTGCCGACGAGCACCGCGACCTCGCCGTGGCCGTGCCAGCCCAGTGCCGCGATGCGGCTCGGCAGCTCCTCGTCGGCCTCGCCGGTCAGGATCGAGTCGACCACGAGGGCCTCGAGCCGCGCATCCCACAGCCCGCGGGCCTCCGCCGCACGTGCATACACATCCGCCGCGGCGAAGGCGACCTCCCGCGAGTACAAGAGGATCGCCTCCCGCAGATGCTCGCCCTTGCCTGCGACCCGCTCCTCGGTCACCTCGACCGTCACGCGGATCAGCTGCAGCGTCTGCGTCAGGCTCACGCTCCGCAGGAGCTCCCGGGGAGCGGCCGCAAAGATGTCGGCCGCGATCCAGGGCGTGGAGGCGGGATCGTCGTACCACTGGATGAACGACGTGATGCCCGCCTGTGCCACCAGCCCGACGGCGGAGCGTCGGGCCGGCGGCATCTCGGCGTACCAGGGCAGCGTGTCGTCGAGGCGCTTGATCGTGACGGTGGCGAGGTCACCCGAGATGCGTCGCAGCCAGGCGAGCGTCTCGACCTTGTCCATCACCTCGGCGGGTTTGCCCATCGTCGTCAGGTCAGCTCTCGCCGCCCGCGTTCCCACTCGTTCCCGCGGTCACGTCGTGCAGGCGGTACTTCTCGATCGCCTGCGCGGCGAGGCTGCGGTCGACCGCTCCCTCTTCGGCCAGCGCCTGCAGCGTGCGGACGACGACCGACGGTCCGTCGATCTTGAAGAAGCGACGGGCGGCGGCGCGCGTGTCGGAGAATCCGAAGCCGTCGGCCCCGAGGGTCGCGAACCGGTTCGGCACCCAGGGACGGATCTGGTCCTGGACCGCGTGCATGAAGTCGCTGACCGCGACGACGGGGCCGGCGGCATCCCGCAGCTTGTCGGTGAGGTACGCGGTGTGCGGCTCCTCCTCGGGGTGCAGGAAATTGTGCTCGTCGACGGCCAGGCCGTCGCGGCGCAGCTCGCTCCACGAGGTGACCGACCAGACGTCGGCCTGCACGCCCCAGTCCTCGCGCAGCAGCTGCTGCGCTTCGAGCGCCCACGGCACGCCGACGCCCGACGCCAGGAGCTGGGCCTTCGGGCCGTCGCCCTCGGCGGTCGAGACGCGGTGGATGCCGCGCACGATGCCGTCGACATCCACGCCCTCCGGCTCCGCGGGCTGGACCAGCGGCTCGTTGTACACCGTGAGGTAGTACATGACGTTCGGGTCGGGGTGGTTGCCGCCGTACATGCGCTCGATGCCCGAGCGGACGATGTGCGCGATCTCGTAGCCGTAGGCCGGGTCGTACGACAGGGTGGCCGGGTTGGTCGACGCCAGCAGGTGCGAGTGGCCGTCGGCGTGCTGCAGGCCCTCACCGGTCAGCGTCGTGCGTCCTGCCGTCGCGCCGATGATGAATCCGCGCGCCATCTGGTCGCCCGCGGCCCACTGCGCGTCGCCGGTGCGCTGGAATCCGAACATCGAGTAGAAGACGTACACCGGGATGAGCGGCTCGCCGTGCGTGGCGTACGACGTGCCCGCGGCGGTGAACGCTGCCACCGCGCCGGCCTCGTTGATGCCGACGTGGATGATCTGACCCTGCGGGCTCTCCTTGTACGCGAGCAGGAGCTCGCGGTCGACGGAGGTGTAGTTCTGGCCGTGGGGGTTGTAGATCTTCGCGGTCGGGAAGTACGCGTCCATGCCGAACGTGCGCGCCTCGTCGGGGATGATCGGCACGATGCGGTGGCCGAAGTCCTTCGATCGCAGCAGATCCTTGAGGAGCCGCACGAACGCCATCGTGGTGGCGATCTCCTGCGTCCCCGAGCCCTTCTTCGGCAGCGCGTACGCCTCGTCGCCCGGCAGCTGCAGGCCGACGTGGTGCGTGCGGCGCTCCGGCAGGAAGCCACCCAGCGCCCGGCGGCGCTCGAGCATGTACTGGATCGTCTCGTCGTTCCCGCCGGGGTTGTAGTACGGCGGCAGGTACGGGTTCTCTTCCAGCTGCGCGTCCGAGACCGGGATCCGCATCGAGTCGCGGAAGTACTTGAGGTCCTGCAGCGTCATCTTCTTCATCTGGTGGGTCGCGTTGCGGCCCTCGAAGTGATGCCCGAGCCCGTAGCCCTTGATCGTCTTCGCGAGGATGACGGTCGGCTGGCCCTTGTGCTCGGTCGCCGCCTTGTAGGCGCCGTAGACCTTGCGGTAGTCCAGGCCGCCGCGGCGGAGCTTGCCCCAGATGTCGTCGTCCGACCAGTCCTTCACCAGGGCGGCGGTGCGCTCGTCCCGGCCGAAGAAGTGCTCGCGGATGAAGGCGCCGTCCTCGGCGCGATAGGTCTGGAAGTCGCCGTCGGGCGTCGTGTTCATGAGGTGCACGAGCGCGCCGTCGGTGTCCTTCGCGAGCAGCTCGTCCCAGCCGCTGCCCCAGACCACCTTGATGACGTTCCAGCCGGCGCCGCGGAAGAAGCTCTCGAGCTCCTGGATGATCTTGCCGTTGCCGCGGACGGGCCCGTCGAGGCGCTGCAGGTTGCAGTTGACGACGAACGTCAGGTTGTCCAGGCCCTCGTTCGCGGCCACCTGAAGCTGACCGCGGCTCTCGACCTCGTCCATCTCGCCGTCGCCGAGGAAGGCCCACACCCGCGAGTTCGAGAGATCCTTGATCCCGCGGTTGGTGAGGTACTTGTTCGACATCGCCTGGTAGATGGCGTTGATCGGGCCGAGGCCCATCGAGACCGTCGGGAACTGCCAGTACTCCGGCATGAGACGGGGGTGCGGGTATGAAGGCAGCGCGTTCGGCGCCTTCGACTTCTCCTGACGGAAGCCGTCGAGCTGGTCCGAGGTGAGACGCCCCTCGAGGAACGAGCGGGCGTAGATGCCGGGGGAGGCGTGGCCCTGGATGAAGATCTGGTCGCCGCCGGTCGGGTCGTCGAGGCCGCGGAAGAAGTGGTTGAAGCCCACCTCGTACAGCGAGGCCGACGACGCGTACGTCGAGATGTGGCCGCCGACGCCGATGCCGGGCCGCTGTGCGCGGTGGACCGTGACCGCCGCGTTCCAGCGGATCCACCGGCGGTAGCGGCGCTCGAGCTCCTCGTCGCCGGGGAACTCGGGCTCGTTCTCGGGGGCGATCGTGTTGATGTAGTCCGTGGTGGGAACCTGCGGGACGTTCAGCTGCAGTTCGTGCGAGGTCTGCAGCAGGCTCAGCATGATCTCGCGGCCACGACCGTGGCCCTTCGCCTGCACGAGCTGCTGGAGGGACTCCTGCCACTCGGAGGTCTCATCGGGATCGCTGTCGAGGGGTTCCTGCGAGTACGGATCCTGATCGTTGACAGTCACAGAAGACCTTTCGTCGTCTGGCAGATCATGCCAGGGAATCGCTACCGGAGCGCCGCGGGCTTTGTCAGCCCTGCACAACGCACCATCTGCCAGCCTAGCGAGTTCGGGACGAACCGGACGCACCTCGTAGACTGACCGCGAGGGCCTTTAGCTCAGCTGGTAGAGCGCCACGTTTACACCGTGGATGTCGTCGGTTCGATCCCGGCAGGGCCCACCGCCATCCTCACGCCCGGTCCGGCCGGAGATCGTCGTCGCTGTCGTCACGCTGCGCCGGTCCTCGAATGCTGGCGGTCACCGATCGCGGCGTCGATGCCCGCGGTAGGTTGGACACGTGAAAGCCAGCCCCGCAGACCAGCGCCGCCTCGTCGAGGTCGCCCAGCTCGACGCCCGGATCCGCCAGGCGGAGAACGCCCGCAAGAACCCCCCGCAGGCCGGCCGCGTCCACGAGTTGCTCGGCCGTCGTCAGCAGCTCTCGCAGGAGCTCACGACGCGCCTGGGCGCCCGCGACGATCTGCGTACGGAGCTGTCCCGCATCGAGTCGGATGTCGCCGTCGTCGACGCCCGCGCCGCGCGTGACGCGCAGCGACTCGCGGCATCCACCAACTCCAAGGAAGCGCAGGGTTTCGAGAGCGAGCTCGCCGCGCTCGCGCGACGCAAGAACGATCTGGAGGACGCGGAGCTCGCGGTCATGGAGCGACTCGAGTCGGCGGATGCGGCGGTCGCCGAGCAGGAGGCGCTGATCGCGACGACCAACGCCGAGGGAGCCGAGCTCAGCGCCGAGGGCAAGCGCGCCGTCGCCGAGGCGACCGCCGCATTCGAGGCCGCCACCCGCGACCGCGCCGCGGTCGCCGGCGCGCTCCCCGCCGACCTCGTAGCGCTGTACGACCGCGTCGCCGTGCGCAGCTCCGGCGCTGCGTTCCTGCGCCGTCGCACGTGCGAAGGCTGCAACATGGTGCTCGCCGGCACCGACCTGCAGGTGCTGCGCCAGGCCCCCGACGACGAGGTCGTCACGTGCCCGGAGTGCGGCTGCCTGCTGGTCCGCGACGACGAATCCGGACTGTGAGCGCAGCCGGACTGTGCCGGCGTGGACGCAGCTGAAGCTCCGGCCTGGATCCTCCTCGGGCGGACCGGAAGCTCGGTCCACGCCATCCTGCTTGATGCGTCCGCGGCCGAACTGGGCCGCGAGGAGGTCGAGCCGGCACGACTGACGTCGTGGATCGCCGACGGCGAGGCGCGCTGGGCGCCACGCTGGGTCTGGCACGACACCCCGCAGTGGTACGGCGCCGTTCTCGCCGACGGCATCCGCATCGCCCGCTGCCACGACCTGCGGCTCTGCCACGCGATCCTCCGGGATTCGGCGCTGGTCGGCGACTCGGCCGCGCTGCGGCGGGCGGTGCAATGGGATGCCGCCCCCTACGTCGATGCCGAGGACGCGGCGCCTGCGCTGTTCGAGCTCGACCAGGCGCACCGCCCCGCGGGCCCGCCCGCGGACGCCGACGCCGCCCTGGACGAGTTCCTCCGGCAGCGTGCCGCCGTCGCGGACAGCCACGAGGCGGGCAGGCTGCGGCTGCTCATCGCGGCGGAGTCCGCCGGCGCACTGGTCGCGTCGGAGATGAGGGCCGCCGGCCTCCCATGGGACGCCGAGGCGCACGACCGCATCCTCGTCGAGACGCTGGGGGAGCGCCCACCGGGAGGCGGCCAGCCGGCGAAGCTCGCCGACGCCGCCGAGCGGGTGCGCGCCGCGCTGGGCGATCCGACGGCGAGCCTCGACTCGCAGCCGAAGCTGCTGCGGGCGCTGCATCGCGCCGGCGTGCTCGTCGAATCCACGAGCCGCTGGGAGCTCGCCGAGCAGCGGCATCCCGTCATCGAGCCGCTGCTCGAGTACAAGAAACTGTCGCGGCTGCTGTCCGCCAACGGGTGGACGTGGCTCTCCGAGTGGGTCGCGGACGGGAGGTTCCGACCCGTCTTCGTCCCGGGCGGCGTCGTCACCGGCCGCTGGGCATCATCGGGCGGCGGCGCCCTCCAGCTCCCTCGTCAGCTGCGCGAGGCGGTGCGCGCCGATCCCGGCTGGCGTCTCGTTGTCGCCGATGTCGCCCAGCTCGAACCCCGAGTCCTGGCCGCCATGTCGAGCGATACCGCCCTCGCCGCGGCAGCGCGGGGCCGCGATCTCTATGCGGGCATCGTCGAGAGCGGGGCCGTCGCCACCCGACAGGAGGCCAAGATCGCGATCCTCGGCGCGATGTACGGCGCGACCACGGGGGAGTCCGGCCGTCTGGTCCCGCGCCTGCGCCGCACGTACCCGCGCGCCATGGGCCTGGTGGATGACGCCGCGCGCGTCGGCGAGGACGGCGGCGCCGTCTCCACGTGGCTCGGACGCACCTCGCCCGCTCCCTCCCTCGAGTGGTCGGCTGCGCAGTCGCGCGCCACCGAGGCGGAGGCATCCGGTGCGGAAGAGACCCGCGCGTGGCGGTGGGCCCGCGATCGTGGCCGGTTCACCCGCAACTTCGTCGTGCAGGGGACCGCCGCGGAGTGGGCGCTCGCCTGGCTCGCCGATCTCCGCGGACGCCTCGCCGCGCTTGCCCCGGTGGCGCCCGAGCACGCTGCGCCCCGCTCGGGCCCGGCGTTCGCGCGGCAGCCGCACCTCGCGTTCTTCCTCCACGACGAGGTGATCGTGCATACTCCCGAGGAGCACGCGGATGCCGCAGCCCAGGCCGTGACCGATGCCGCGGCATCCGCTGGGCACCTGCTCTTCGGCACCTTTCCGCTCGACTTCCGGCTCGACGTGCACATCGCCGAGACCGCGCTCAAGGACTGACGCGCAGCTGCGCCCCGGGCGGCGGCGATAGACTCGCGGGGCGAATGGGTCGGCTGGACGGTCGCGTCGCGGGCGGTTCGCCGCCGCGCGCCGAGGAACGTCCGGGCTCCGCAGGGCAGGGCGGTGGGTAACACCCACCCGGAGCGATCCGCGAGACAGTGCCACAGAGAGCAGACCGCCGGGACCTCGGTCCCGGTAAGGGTGAAAGGGTGGTGTAAGAGACCACCGGGGTCGTGGTGACACGACCCGCACGGCAAACCTCGCCCGGAGCAAGGCCAGACAGGGGATGATGACGCGGCCCGCCGAGTCCCCGGGTAGGCCGCTGGAGCGGCACGGCAACGTGTCGCCGAGAGAGATGACCGTCCACGGGGCTCACGCCCCCGGACAGAACCCGGCGTACAGGCCGACCCATTCGCCCTCTCCGCCGACCCCGTCCCGGGGCGGCGCGAGGGCGCGACCTCAGACGACCGGTCGGCCCGCGAGCGCGGCCGCGCCGATGATGCCCGCGTTGTTGCGGTGCACCGCCGGGACGATGGGCGTCTTGAGGTCGAGCAGGTGCAGGAACTTGTCGGCGTGCTTCGAGACGCCGCCGCCGACGACGAAGAGGTCGGGGCTGAACAGGAACTCGATGTGGCCGTAGTACCACTGCAGCCGCTTGGCCCACTGCTCCCAGGTGAGCTCGTGGCGCTCCATGGCCGAGTAGGCCGCATAGGCCTCGGCATCCTTCCCGTGGCGGGCACGCTGGACGTGGCCGAGCTCGGAATTCGGGACGAGGACGCCGTTGTATAGCAGCGCGGAGCCGATCCCGGTGCCGAGCGTCGTGAGGATGGTGAGCCCCGCCCGGTCCTTCGCAGCCCCGTAGCGCACCTCCGCGACGCCCGCGACATCCGCATCGTTGGCGAAGTGGATGTCGCGACCCAGGCCGTCCTCGAAGAACTTCTCGGCCTCGAAGTCGATCCACTGGTCCGAGACGTTGGCGGCCGACAGCGTGCGGCCGTTCTTGACGATCGCGGGGAAGGCGACGCCCAGCGGGACGGAGTGGTCGTCGGCGACGCCGAGCGTCGAGAGCACTTCGGTGACCGCGGCGAGCACGTCCGGCGGGTGGGCCCCCTCGGGGGTCGCGACCTTGACGCGGTCGCTGAACAGGTCGCCCCGCTCGAGGTCCACGATGCCCGCCTTGATGCCGGTGCCGCCGATGTCCACGCCGACGGCGCGTGCCGCGTCAGATGCCATGCCGACAGCCTAGCCACGCCGACGGGACCCCTGCGGAGCGGCCCGGCGTCAGTAGGATCGTGCTGGCGGCGAGCAGGCCCGCGATCCGAGGAGGGCGAGATGGCCAACGACAGCGAGAAGTACTGGTACAACCTCAAGACCGGAGAGGTCGAGAAGGGCTTCGAGTCGCCCGCGCCCGATCGCGCCGGCCCGTTCGACACTCCGGAGGAGGCCGCCAAGGCGCCCGAGGTCATCCGCGAACGCTCCCGCGCGTGGGCGGCCGAAGAGGCCCGCGAGGACTCCTGGGGCACCGACACGGTGTCCGGAGAGTCCGGCGACGACCAGTAGTCTGGCTTCGACCGCGGTCAGACAGACATGTCGGGCGGATCGGGCACCGGAGAGGACGCGATGGACAAGCAGCGTGACTTCGTTCTGAGGACCATCGAAGAACGAGGCGTGAAGTTCGTACGGCTGTGGTTCACAGACGTGATCGGCACGTTGAAGTCCGTGGCCATCGCACCGGCCGAGGTCGAGGGAGCCTTCAGCGAGGGACTCGGGTTCGACGGCTCCGCGATCGAGGGGCTGACCCGGTCCTACGAGTCCGATCTGCTGGCGCACCCCGACCCGACCACGTTCCAGACGCTGCCCTGGCGGGGCGAGATCGACCCGACCGCGCGGATGTTCTGCGACATCACCACGCCCGACGGGCAGCCCGCCGTCGCCGATCCGCGTCACGTCCTCAAGCGGACGCTGGCGAAGGCGGCGGACGCCGGCTTCACGTTCTACACGCACCCCGAGATCGAGTTCTACCTGCTGAAGTCCTCGTCCTTCGGGACGGAGGGCCCGGAGCCCGTCGACTCCGCGGGGTACTTCGACAACGTGCCCGGCGGGACGGCCCACGATTTCCGCCGGCGCTCGGTGCGCATGCTCGAAGACCTCGGCATCTCGGTCGAGTTCAGCCACCACGAGGGCGGCCCGGGCCAGAACGAGATCGACCTCCGCTACGCGGACGCGCTCACCACGGCCGACAACATCATGACGTTCCGCACCGTGATCAAAGAGGTCGCGATCGAGCAGGGCGTGTACGCGACGTTCATGCCGAAGCCCATGACCGGCAAGCCGGGCAGCGGCATGCACACGCACATGTCGCTGTTCGAGGGCGACGTCAATGCCTTCTACGAGGAGGGCGCCCAGTACCAGCTCTCCAAGGTCGGCCGCCAGTTCATCGCGGGTCTGCTGCGTCACGCCAACGAGATCTCGGCGGTGACGAACCAGTTCGTCAACTCGTACAAGCGCCTCTGGGGCGGCGACGAGGCGCCGAGCTTCATCTGCTGGGGCCACAACAACCGCTCGGCCCTGGTGCGGGTTCCGCTCTACAAGCCCAACAAGGGGCAGTCGTCGCGCGTCGAGTACCGCGCGCTCGATTCGGCGGCGAACCCGTACCTCTCCTTCGCGCTCATGCTCGCCGCCGGGCTCAAGGGCATCGAAGAGGAGTACGAGCTGCCCGCCGAGGCCGAGGACAACGTCTGGTCGCTGACGGATGCCGAGCGCCGGGCGCTCGGTTACGCGCCGCTTCCGGCGAGCCTCGACCACGCGCTGGAGTACATGGAGGAGTCCGAGCTGGTCGCCGAGACGCTCGGCGAGCAGGTGTTCAACTACGTGCTCCTCAACAAGCGCCGCGAGTGGCAGGAGTACCGTTCGCAGGTCACGGCGTTCGAGCTCAAGAGCAACCTCGAGATGCTCTGAGACCGGCTGACGCATGTCCGCGAGCGAGCGACCGGGTTCTCTGACCCCGCTCGCTCGCCTGGGCTTCAGCCGTCTCACCGATGCCGAGGCGCTCCTGTCCGAGCTCTCCGAGCTCGTGGATGCGCCCCGCGACGAACTGCTGGACGGCGCCGGCAGCGCGGCGGACCCCGACGAGGCGCTGCAGTCGTTGGCGCGCCTGGCACGACGGGATGCGGCGCCGGTGCAGCGCGCGCGCTCGCGACACGGCGCGTGGCGCGCCCTCTGGGCACTGCTGGGCGCGTCGACCGGCTTCGGGGAGTTCTTCTTCCGTCATCCGTCGGAGGTCGATCAGCTGGACGGCGCGGGGGAGCGACTGCCCACCGCGGCCGAGCTCCGCGCCGAGCTCCTCGACTCTGTCGGCGCCGTCGACGGATTCGCGGCAGATGGGGGCGAGAGCGCCTGGGTCGCGCTGCGGGTGCGCTACCGCCGCATGCTCGCCCGGATCGCGGCGTACGACCTGCTGAGCCCGTCACCGGTCGACGAGATCGCGTCGGTGTCGGCAAGGCTCGCGGATGCCGCGGGCGCCGCGCTCGAGGCGTCCCTGGCGGTCGCCCGCACCCGTGTGTCGGGTGGCGCGGTCGGCGCTGGCCTCTTCCCGCGCGATCAGGTCGCGCGCACCGAGCTCGCCATCATCGGGATGGGCAAGACCGGTGCGCGAGAGCTGAACTACGTCAGCGACGTCGACGTGATCTTCGTGGCGGGTGGCCAGGGCGACGCCCTCGAGCAGTTCGGCGAGAGCCGCATCGTCGACATCGCGACCCGCCTCGCGGTCCAGACGATGCGCGGCATCTCGGGCGTCGAGATCGAGCCGCCGCTGTGGGAGGTCGACGCCAACCTGCGGCCGGAGGGCAAGCAGGGCGCGCTCGTGCGCACGCTCGACTCGCACCTGGCGTACTACGACCGGTGGGCGAAGAGCTGGGAGTTCCAGGCGCTGCTCAAGGCGCGTCCGATCGCCGGCGACGACGAGCTCGGCAGGGCCTACACCGCGGCTGTCCAGCCCAAGATCTGGACCAGCGCCGCCCGGGAGAACTTCGTCGACAGCGTGCAGCGCATGCGCGAGCGCGTCACCGAGCACATCCCCGCGGCCGACGTGCCGTACCAGCTCAAGCTGGGGCCCGGCGGCATCCGCGACATCGAGTTCACGGTGCAGCTCCTGCAGCTCGTTCACGGGCTGTCCGACGACAGGATCCGCCAGCGCGGCACGCTCGAGGCCCTCGACGCGCTCGTGACCGAGGGCTACATCGGCCGTGCCGAGGCATCCGCGTTCTCACGGGACTACCAGGTGCTGCGGCTGCTCGAGCACCGCGTGCAGCTGCGCCAGCTGCGCCGCACGCACCTCATGCCCTCGCGGCCTGAAGAGCGTCGTGTGCTCGCCCGTGCGACCGGGCTCGCCGACACCGGCGAGGGCATCTGGCAGCTGTGGGAGTCGGTCAAGCGCGAGGTGCGCGACATCCACGTCCGCCTCTTCTACCGCCCGCTGCTGTCGGCGGTGGCCGCCCTGCCCGCGGACGAACGCGTGCTGTCGACGGCGCAGGCGCACGACCGCCTCGCGGCGATCGGGTTCTCCGATCCCGCCGGGGCGCTCCGCCACATCGCCGCCCTGACCAGCGGGCTCAGCCGCAAGGCGACCATCCAGCGCCACCTCATGCCCGTCATGATCCGGTGGTTCGCCGACGGGGTCGACCCCGACTACGGCCTGCTGGCGTTCCGCCGACTGAGCGAGCGTCTGGGCGACACGCACTGGTTCCTGCGCATGCTGCGCGACTCCTCGGGGGCCGCCGAGAGTCTCTCCCGCGTGCTGTCGGGTTCGCGGTACGTCGGAGAGCTCATCGAGTGGATCCCCGAGTCGGCCGCGTGGCTGGACGACCCGGAGCTCCTTCGTCCGCGCTCCGGACGGGCCCTGCAGCAGGAGGCGCGCGCCATCCAGACGCGGCACGACACGATCACCGAAGCCATGCGCGCCGTACGCGCACTGCGGCGGCGCGAACAGCTGCGGATCGCCATGGGTGCCATCCTCGGCAGCGTCACGATCGAGGAGGTCGCGGCGGCCCTCACCACGATCACCGACGTGACGATCCAGGCGACGTTGCGAGCCGTGCGCCGCGAGATCGTCCCGCCCGAAGACGCCGCGCTGGATTTCTCGGTCATCGCGATGGGACGCTTCGGCGGCGCCGAGCTCGGCTTCGGCTCCGACGCCGACGTGATGTACGTCTACCGCCCGAACGGCGTCGACCCGCAGCGCGCGAGCGAGCTGGCCCTGAAACTCGTCGCCGCGCTGCGCACCTACTCGGAAGACCACCGCGTGCCGCTCGAGCTCGACGCGGATCTCCGCCCCGAGGGCCGCAACGGCCCCCTGGCGCGCTCGCTCGACGCGTACGCCGAGTACTACCGCCGATGGGCGCTGTCGTGGGAGGCGCAGGCCCTCCTGCGCGCCCGGGGCGTGGCAGGCAGCGTGAAGCTCATCGACGACTTCATGAAGCTCGCCGACCAGGTCCGCTACCCGGAACGGGTCGACGTGACGGCGACGCGCGAGATCAAGCGGATCAAGGCACGCGTCGAGAGCGAGCGACTGCCGCAGGGCGTCGATCCGTCGCGGCACCTCAAGCTGGGTCCGGGGTCGCTGAGCGACGTCGAGTGGCTCGTGCAGCTGCTCCAGCTGCAGCACGCGCACGCCGTGCCCGAAATGCGGACGACGTCGACCCTGGGGGCGCTCCGCGCCGCGGAGCGCGCCGGCCTCATCCCCACTGCCGCCGCCGACCGGCTCCCCCCCGCC
>NZ_JBJDRL010000025.1:0-62865 GCF_044987475.1 Microbacterium sp. ZW CA_36 | reverse complement strand
CCGCCGCGCCCTGCGCGACGCCGAGGACGCCAAGGCCCTCGCCGACTACGCCCGGCTGTCGTCCGCCCGCTGAGCAGCGCCCGGCGTCTGCGCCGGGCGCAGGCGTTTCGTCTCTGCGTTTCGACTCGCAAGCTCGCTCAACGACCGGCAGGAATGGTCCCGGTCGTTGAGCGAGGGAGCGCCAGCGACCGAGACGAAACGCCCCGAGCCGCCCTACCGCGCGGGTGCTGGGCGGCCGCCGCTATCGTGATCGCATGAGCGACGGGGCGACTCGGAGAACCAACCGCGTGCTCGCGGTCATGCGGCGCATGCCGGCCACGCTGACGATGATCGCGCTGATCCTGGTGGTCGGCGTGGTGTGGCAGGGGCTGTGGCGGCCGTTCGAGGAGTCCGACCTCTACGACGTCGTCGCCTACGGTCTGCCCGCGCTCGAGGCGGGACGGTGGTGGACGCCGGTCACCGGCACCTTCTTCGTCAACCAGCCATGGGTGTACCTCTTCACAATCACCGGGTTCGTCGGTATGGCGTACCTCGAGTTCCGGCGGGGCACGCGGGTCGCCTTGGCGTACTACTGGGTCGGGCAGCTGTTCGCGATCCTCGCGACCGCCCTGCTGCTGTGGGGCTTCTCGCAGCTGCCGTGGGCATGGGCCCAGACCCAGGCGGCAGCGCTCGACGTGGGGGCGTCGGGCGGAACGATGGCGTGCATCGCCGCGGCGGTCGGCCTGTTCCGCAGTCCCTGGCGGGTGCGGGCATGGCTGGTGCTGCTCGGCTTCGTCTTCGTCGCCATGCTGTTCTGGGGCTCGCTCGCCGATCTCGAGCACCTGCTGGCCGTGCTGCTGGTGCTGTTCGTCGACCGGTCGCTGCGCATCCAGCGCACCACGATCCGCGAGCAGCGGCTCATCGCGTTCATCGCGGTGCTGGTGCTCGGCGCGATCCAGGTCGTCACGATCCTCGTCCCGACCGACGGCCCGTTCGGCCCGACCCAGCCGGCGTCGGGCGGCTTCATCGACTTCGCCATCGACACCGTCGTCATCCTCATCGTGGCCAACGGACTGCGACGCGGTAGACGGTGGACCTGGGTGGTGGCCGTCGTCCTCGCCGTCATCAACGTGCTCTTCGCGCTGCTCATCGCCGGGCTCATCGTCCTCGCGAGTGAGGCCAGGGTCGAGGCCACCATCGACGGCGAGACCGAGCTCGCCCTCGCGAGCGGCGCGATGTGGCTGCTGATGCTCGTGTACCTGATCTGGGTGCGCCGCGCCTTCCGCGCCCGCCGGTCGTCGCGGATCGGCCGGCAGCCGGCGCCGGCGGTCGAGGACGTGAAGCGGATGCTGCACGCCGACGGCGGCGGCACGCTGTCGTGGATGACCACGTGGGAGGGCAACAGCTACGCGGGGACCGCCGACGGCATCGTCGCCTACCAGCGGCGAGCGGGCGTGGCCCTGGCCCTCGCCGACCCGCTGGGACCTGCGGCGTCGCGCGCGGCATCCGTTCGGGAATTCATCCACGATGCCGAACGCGCCGGTCTCGTGCCCTGCTTCTTCAGCTCCGACGAGGCGACGCGGGCGGCGGTGCCGTCGTCATGGCGCAGTCTCGTGGTCGCCGACGACACGATCGTCGACCTTCCAGGCCTCGAGTTCACCGGCAAGCAATGGAACTCCGTGCGCTCGTCGCTCAACCGGGCCGGTCGCGAGGAGATGACGTTCCGCATGACCCGCCTGAAGGACGAATCATGGGGCGTGCAGCAGCAGCTGCGGGCGATCTCGGAGATGTGGGTCGGCGACAAGGGACTGCCCGAGATGGGCTTCACACTCGGCACGCTCGTCGAGGCAGAGGATCCCGAGGTGCGGCTCGCCCTGGCTATCGCGCCCAACGGCGACGTGGACGGATTCCTCTCGTGGCTGCCGGTGCACGGCGCCGGCGGCACCGTGCGCGGGTGGACGCTCGACCTCATGCGCCGCCGCGAGGGCGGCTTCGGCCCCGTGATGGAGTACCTCATCGGCTCGTCGGCGCGGCTGTTCTCCGAGGAGGGCGCCGAGATCATGTCGCTGTCCGGTGCGCCGTTGGCCCACGACTATCCCGCGGATGCCGGCATGATCGCGGCGCTGAGCGAACGGCTCGCCGACGCCCTCGAGCCCGTCTACGGGTTCCAGTCGCTGCACCGGTTCAAGCAGAAGTTCCACCCGCGCTACGAGACGATGTATCTGCTCTTCCGCGACGAGAGCGACCTCACGCGGATCGGCGGAGCGCTCACGCGGGCGTTCCTGCCGGACGCGACGCTGCGTCAGTTCGCGGGGGCGGGGATCGAGCTCGTCCGCGGCGAGCGCGACTGAGGCGGCCCGGAGCGCGACTGAGGCGGCCGGGCACGCGACCGAAGCGACCCGGCGCTCATCCCGCGTCCTGCCGGCTCGATCATCCCGCCAGGCGCGACGAAGCCGCGGCATCCGCTTCAGAGAGGCGGAGTACCGCGGCTTCGACCGCGTGAAGCGATCGGTCCGCCGATCAGATCGGGCGGATGTTCTCGGCCTGGAGACCCTTGGGTCCCTGCGCGATCTCGAACTCGACGCGCTGGTTCTCTTCGAGCGAGCGGTAACCGCTCGACTCGATGGCGCTGTAGTGCGCGAAGACGTCTGCGCCGCCTTCATCGGGAGCGATGAAGCCGAAGCCCTTCTCCGAGTTGAACCACTTGACGGTGCCCTGCGTGCTCATTACTTGCCGTTCTTCGTTGATCTCCCCGCGATTGCGGCGATTGACTCCAACGTAGTGAAGAGGCAGGCGCGCGGCGAGACCCAATTCGGATGGTGACACAAATGTTGCACACCGCCGCGGTCGCAAAGCCGGCCCATCGTACGCCCGGGCTGAGCAAGGCTCGAAAGCCCGGGCGTCGACGGATCCCCCCGGATAGGCCACGTCGGAGACGTGGACAGGAACATCGTACCGATATATCAGCGCAAGAGCGAGGGTCACGGTCCAAAGGATGAGCGGGATTTCCGAAGGCTGCGACCGGGTCGCAATCCGCCCGGATCAGGGGTGTATGCGCGTGAATCTTCCGGCGTACACTGGTGCCACTCATGACTGCCCCCTTCGTCCCGCTCGAGCCGAGCCGAGCCGTCCTCGGAGACGAGGTCTACGAGCATCTGGGCGAAGCGATCCTCGACGGCCGCCTCGCACCGGGGGAGCGCCTGCGCGACCATGAGCTGGCCGAATGGCTCGGGGTTTCGCGCACGCCGGTGCGCGAAGCGCTGCAGAGACTCGAGCGCGTGGGACTGGTCGAGGTCTCGCCGCACCGCTACACGCGCGTGTCGCAGCCGCGGCGGCAGAGCGACACCATCGAACTGGTCGCCTACAACATGGGCATCGCCGTGCGGATGACCTCGGCGCGGGCCGACGCGGAGGCGATGGATCTCGCGCTGGAGCGACTGGACGACGTCATCGCGGCATCGCGTGCCGACGATTCCGACGCGCTGGTGGCGGCCAGTCATGCCTTCTTCACGGTTGTCACCCGTGCCAGCGGCAATGCCGCCCTGCTGCAGTTCATCCGCGAGTACGAGATCGCCATCCGGCGCGACATGGTCGGCTGGAAGCCGGTGATCGAGTGCCCGCTCGGCCGTACCGCGGCCTATGAGAACTTCCGCGATGCCTTCCAGGCGCGCAACGGCGATCGCGCAGAGACGCTGCTTCGCAGCATCCACGGTCTCTCCTGAGTCCCGCCGTCTGCACGGCGCTCCCGTCGGCGGTGCACACTCTTCTCAGTGACGGATGCCGTGGCTAGCGTGGATCGCGTGAACCACATCGAGCTGCGGGCTCTGGATGACGACGACCTGGACGCGATCTTCGAGATGATGCGCGACCGCGAGGCCATCGCCATGGCCGCCTTCACGGCGGAGGACCCCGACGACCGCGGCGCGTTCGACGCGTGGATCGCCCGCCAGCGCGCCGACCAGGACGTCCTCTCGTTCGTGGTCACCGAGAACGGCGGGTTCGCCGGCACCGCCGCGACATTCACGATCGACGGCGACCGCGAGGTCACCTACTGGATCGCCCGCCACGCCTGGGGCCGGGGCGTGGCGACCGCGGCCCTGCGTCTGCTGATCTCGCGAGAGCCGATCCGCCCGCTCTTCGCCCGCGCCGCCGCGCACAACGCCGGCTCGATCGCGGTGCTGACGAAGGTCGGGTTCACCGAGGTGTCGCGCAACGTCGACTTCGCCCCCGGTCTCGGCCGCGACACCGAGGAGATCGTGTTCACCCTCGTGCCTTCGCTGGACGGACTCGGCGGCGGCTGAGACGCCGGGCGGGCGACCGCGCGGAGCGTCGCCGGGCGCGGAGTCGCGCGCCGGCCGTGGTGCGCCCGAGGGGTGATGCGGCGCGCGCCACACCACCCCACGACGCTCGTTCCCGCTCCTAGGCGCGACCTCTGCGACGCGACCGCACGAGCACCGCGCCGACGGTCAGCGCGAGCGCTGCCACGATGCCGAGCACGGTGGCGGCACCGCCGCCGGTCGCAGCCAGGTCGTCCGCGCTGCTGCCGCCGGCCGGCCGGCCGTCGGGGCCGTCGGGATCGCCGGAGCCGGGATCGCCGGAGCCGGGATCACCGGAGCCGGGGCCACCGGTGCCGGGGTTCCCAGGGTCGACGACCGGCTGCAGATCGGCGAGCTGGACCGCGGTGGCGTAGACCACCCGATGCGCCGAGATGTGGATGTCGGGTGTGAGCACCTCGTACTTGGCGCGCACCCAGAACGCCTCGCCTTCCGCCGCGGCGATCGTCCTGGTCACGACGGGTCCAGGTTCCGTCACGCGATCGTGGGGCACCTGCTCCGTGTAGAAGCGGGCGCCGTAGATGTCGGACCCGTAGCCCGCCGAGAGGTCGAAGCCGCCGCTGTAGGCCGGATACCGGTTGTTCACGGTGAGCGTGATCCCCTCGGCAGCCCGGCTCGATCCGTCGAGGGAGGGATCCGAGGCCACGACCCAGAAGTCGTGCGAGACCTCGGTCTGCGCCGCGCACCTCTCGGAGCCCGAGTTCGCGTACGAGCCCGCGACCTCGCCGTCGACGATCACGTCGATACCTGTGATGCCGGTCAGATCGAACGTCGAGGTCACGACCGGCTTGTCGATCCACAGCGAGCCGAACACGAGCGGGCCGGCGCACGTCTTCGACCTGATGGTCGCCTGCGTGACAGCACCGACGGAATTGTCGTAGAAGAGGTCGACAGCGTTCTCGTCGTCTGGATTCCGGGTGAGCGTGAGAAGGCTCGGCGCAGTCTCCTCCACGACGAACGCCCGCTCCCTCGCCTGCATCGGGCCTTCCTCACCCTCTGCCCACGCCCGCACCACGTAGTCGCCGGGCGCGAGTCGCACCGCGGTGGTGCGGGCCGAGTCCACCTCGAACATGGGATCGCTGTACACGTCGACATCCTCGCGCAGCATCTCTGTGCCGCCGGCGCTGGTCAGCGTCGTGTGCACGACGCCCGCGCCCCCGAACATGATCTCGGCCGACACCGATGCGCCGCCGTCGGCGAGGTATTCGACGTTCTCGAACACATCGTGCACGAGCAGCCGTGTGGCGACGAGCCCGCCCGCGAGGTGGGCATCCCCGGCCGTGATGGTCACTTCGTGTACGCCGTCGGCCGCGTCCTCCGGAAGGGTCAGCCGACGTGCTGCCGTGCCGTCGTCGCCCGTGATTCCGGCCGAGGCGACGGTACCGTCGAGTGCGATCTCGAAGCCGGTGCGGGCGGGCAGGCCGACGGCTGCGACAGTGAAGGTGCGTCCCGGACGGACGTAATCGGGAGAGACCACGATCGCGGGCTCGTCCGACGACGCCGGTGGTTCGCCGGGCGTCGTCACGTACAGGTCGGTCGTGGCGCCGGTCGCCCCGTAGGCCACGCGTCCGAAGTAGCGAGAGCCGGGCGCCAGAGCAGACCAGGAGATCGTGGCCGGGGATGTCTCGCCCATGTGCATGGCCAGCACGGCGGGGTCGGCACGCAGCGTCCCCTCGTCGGCGTCGCCACCCAGCAGGTAAGTGGTCAGTTCGTAGTCCAGGTCGCCCTCACCGGAGAAGAAGGAGACGTCGACCACGTACTCACCGGCCTCCAGGTCGGCGCGAACGATGGTCTCGTCCGCTCCGGGTGAGGTCGACTGGTCGAGGTACAGCAGACCACCGAAATCGTCGACCTGGTAGAGCGCGAGGTCCAGATCGCTCTGTGCATCGGCGCCTTCGAGCTCGAATCGTGCGGAAGTGGTGCCTTCGGGGACCTCGATGACGTGACGGGCCGGAGCGGCGCCGGTGGCGCCCGAACCTCGCGCGATCCGGCCGGCGACGAGGCCGGAGACGGCGAGCGGCACCTCCATCGTCTCGCCTGCGGCGACCGGCAGCTCGAGGGAGCCGTCGACGCCTTCTCCGGTCGCCGTCCTGGGGACGGCGATGATGCTCGGTCGCACAGCCAGAGGCACCACCACGGTGTCGCCCTCCGCTCCGGCCCACCGGAGTGTGCCCGTGGTGAACACGTCGAGGGGTGCGCTCTGGCGACGGAAGGTGATCGTGAACGACTTCTCCTCTCCGGCGGATGCGAACTCGAGAAGAGTCGGACTCACGGTCACATCGACTCCCGGCACCGTCACGTCGGCCACGGTGTACGAGCCGGGGCGCGTCGCGGTCACCGTGCGGGTGATCGTCTGCACGCCGGCAAGGCTCCCGACGGCCACGGAGGCGAGGTTGAGGTCGGAGGGGTCGATCGTCTGCACCCCGAGGTCCGCCGCACCGATTCCCTGGATGTAGCCGTTCCAGTCATCGATCCCGTTGAGGAACAGGAGCGCGGGGTCGAGGAAGCGCGCCGGCTCGACGTGTCCCGAGCCCTCGCCGAAGGGATCGGTGAACTCGGATCCGTCGCGTTCGAGGGTGTGGGATGCCGTCGTCATGAGCGCGGACTTGATCTCCGAAGGCGCGGCTTCCGGATGCGCGCCCAGATACAGCGCCGCGAGCCCGGCGACGTGAGGCGAGGCCATCGATGTGCCCGAAAGGAGCTCGAAGGTCGGTTCCTCGCCCTCGGCATTGCGGCCGTCGGCGAGGATCGCCACGCCCGGCGCCGTGATGTCCGGCTTCAGGATGTCCCCGCCGTCGGCCAGCACGGGGCCGCGGGACGAGAAGCCTGCGAGCTGCGGCGTCACCGGCGATGGGCTGCCGCTCGTGTTGCCGTCCTCGAAGACGGCCGTGCCCCCCGGCGTCGCCGCATAGGCCTCCAGCGCCTCGAACGCGTCGGCGTCGACGTGGATGGTCGGGACAGCGTGGACATCGAGGTCGATCGAGTTCGCGGTCGGGTTGACCAGCACCATCGCGATTCCGCCGGCGCGGGCAACCTCGGCCGACTTGGCGGTCCGGTCCACGACGCCGCGCTCGCACAGGACGATCGCTCCCGCCGCCATGCCCGGGTCGAGCGTCTCCGGGCCGCATAGGTGCGCGTCCGCCGCTCCGGCGGCAGCGACGCTGCTCGCCGTCACGAACGGACCGCTCACTCCGGCCGTGTCGGCGATCGTGCCACCTGCGTAGGCGTTGCCGTCGCCGGTGCGGACGGTCGCCTCGTAGCTCGGAATGGTGCTGGCTGCCACCGTGGTGATCCACGGTGCGGCGTTGTCGACCGTGGACTCCGTGGGACCGTCGTTGCCGGCGGAGGCGGCGATGAAGATGCCCGCCGCGGCCGCGCCGAGGAACGCCTGATCGGTCAGCGCGACGGTGCTGACAGCGCCGCCGCCGCCGATGGAGTAGTTGATGACGTCCACCCCGTCGGCCACTGCGGCATCAATGGCGGCGAGCAGGTCGCCCGTCATGCAGCCGTCGTCGAAGGCAGTCGGGCCGGTCCAGCAGGCCTTGTACACCGCGACCTTCGCCGCCGGCGCAACGCCCGAGATCTCACCGAGGTCGCGGCCGGCGACGTGCGCGGTGACACCGGCGTTGCCTGCCGCGGTGCTCGCCGTGTGCGAGCCGTGGCCGTTGCCATCACGGGGAGATACGACCTCGCCACGGTCCGATCCGATGTAGTCGGCACCGTAGTTGTCCACGAAGTACCGTGCTCCGATCAGCTTGGTCGTGCAGTCGTCGCTGTCGAAGGCGTCGCCTGCCTGACACGTGCCGCGGAACTGGTTGCCGTCGCCCTTCTCGAACACGATGGCGTCGCCGTCCCGGTAGGGGTCTGCGCCAGGGTCGGCGGCGAGCGGGTCGCCGGCGAACGAAGGATTCTCCGGTGCGACGCCGGAGTCGATGATCCCGATCACCACGCCGTCGCCTGCGGCATCTATCCCGCCGAGAGTCGCCCATACGCCGTCCTCGCCGCTGAGTCCGATGAAGTCCGTGGAGGGACCCGCCGTCTGCAGGTGCAGGAGCTCGTCCTTGACCACTGCAGCGACGCGCGGGTCTGCGGCGAGATCGGCGGCCTGCTGAGCGGTCAGCGCACTCGTGAAGCCGTTCGTCGCGAGCGTGTACGAGCTGACGATGCTCGCCCCCGCATCCGCAGCGACGGCCTGCTGCTCCGCAGTAAGGCGATCGGAGTATGCCGCGACCGCTTTCGAGCGCATATCCAGCTCGTCACCCTCTCCGGGCTGGGTGCCGCGGTACGAGGCGACACCGCCCCGATAGGTCGCGACCGACGAATCGCGGAGCGTGACGATATAGCGGCCGTCGTCGTATGCGGAGGGATCGGGCTGCAGAGCCGTCAACGGCGTTGCCGCCGCAGCGCTGCTCATTGTCGGGGTCATGGCGAGCGCGAGCGTGGACAGCAACGCGACGACTGCGCACAAGGCCGTCGTGCGCAGAGGCGCGCGAGTGGAGTAGGTCACGGTGGTCCTCGAGATGTGCGGCGCGACCCCGGGGTGGGTCGGGCTGGACCTCATTCTGCGAGGTCCCGTGCCGTCAGCTCTGGCCGGATATGGCCACCGACCTCAACCGGCCAACTGTTGAAACGCCAGCGTTACATCCGCGGTCAGATCCAGCCGCGCCGGGATGCCTCCACACCGGCCTGGAAACGATTGCTCGCTCCGAGGCCGGCCATGAGCTCCTGGCTGCGCCGTCGCAGCGTGCGCGCCGAGATCCCCAGTCGGCGCGCGATGGCGTCGTCCTTCATCCCCACGGCCATGAGCGTCAGGATGGCGAGATCCTCGGACGAGGGGCTGTCCGTCTGCGGTGCGGGATAACGTCTGGTCGTCTCGGGCAGACCGTGCGGGGACGCTGCCGCGGTCAGCGGGACGGCTCTCGCCCACTCGTACTCGAAGAGGGTGCACAACGCAGCGACCAGGGGCAGCGCGTGGGTCACGAGCGCCACGACCTCGCCAGGTTCGAGACTCAGTGAGACGAGGGCGACGGCGCGGTCGACGACGACCAGCTTGATGGGCAGGTCGTCGGTGATGCGCGACTGCTCACCCTGCTCGGCGAGCGCTCCGACCTCGTCCCAGGTCGCGCCCTCGTCGAAGCTCGACACGGTGTAGATCGCGCGCCACTGGACGCCCCGGGCCAGGACAGCGGACTCGAACGGGTCGAAGGAAGCGGCCACATACGGTGGACGGTCGAACGCGAGGAACTCACGCTCCGCCTGGTGCTGGAGACGCGCGTACCAGCCGGCGACGGCATCCGGATCGGTGACGAACATGCTCTGCGGCACATCCGCAGAAGTGGTGGCAGCCGCATCGAAGTGATCCGCGAGCGCTGGAATGGCCTCGCGCAGCCGTTGCGTCTGCTCACTCAGCTGCTCGGCCAGCGCACGCACGGCAAAGCGCGGGTCAACGGCCGAGTAATCGGGGTCCGCCGATTCCAGTCGCGTGACGAGCCCGGCGGAGCGCAGCTCCTCCAAGCCCGCGAACGTGGTCGGCTCATCCAGGCCGAGCTTCGCCGCCACGTCTCGCGCCCGGATGCGTCCCGCCATGAGAACGGCGAGGTACACACTCTCGCCCAGTGGATCGACCCCGGGCAGGTCGAGCGGCTTGTCATCCTGGGCGGAGTCCCGGCCATTCATGATGCGAGCCTAATGCGCCTGTCGTCGCCCCTCGGAGGTGCGTGAGACGCCGAAAGCCCCCGGGATACCCGGGGGCTTTCGATGCGCTGTGCGCGAGGGGGGAGTTGAACCCCCACGCCCTTTCGGGCACTGGCACCTGAAGCCAGCGCGTCTGCCTATTCCGCCACTCGCGCGAGTCACGGCATCCGAAGATCCCGCGAAACTCAACTTGCCGAGGATATCATGCGTCGCGGCCTGGTTCTAACTCGCCTGATCGCCAGCACGATCCATCGTCGGCACAGACTGTGCAATTAGCATGTAGCAACCGGCACCCCCCTCAAGAGGAGCTCCGTGGGACTACTTGACAGCTTCGAGAAAGGTCTCGAACGCGCGGTGAACAGCGCGTTCGCGAAGACCTTTCGCAGCGGCATCCAGCCTGTGGAGATCGCGTCCGCCCTGCGCAGCGAACTCGACAAGAAGGCCGCGGTGGTCAGCCGCGACCGCATCCTCGCACCGAACACCTTCACCGTGCGGCTCTCGCCCGCCGACGACGACCGCATCTCGGCGCTCGGCGACGCGCTCACGCACGAGCTCGACACGCTCGTGCACGCGCACGCCAAGGCCCAGGGCTACTCGTTCGCCGGCCCGGTGACGATCTCGCTGCGACGGGACGACGAACTGTCCACCGGCACGCTCCGAGTGGAGTCGACGACGGCCCAGGGCGGCCGCGTCGCGTGGCGCGGCGTGGTGGACGTCGAGGGCCGCCGCATCCCCCTGACGAAGTCGCGCACGGTCATCGGCCGCGGCAGCGACGCCGACATCACGGTCGCCGACTCGGGCACGAGCCGCAAGCACGTCGAGATCCTGTGGGACGGCGAGCGCGCCATGGTCCGCGACCTGGGCTCCACCAACGGCACGCTGCTCGACGGCCGCAAGGTCGGCGAGGCCGCGCTGCCACCCGACTCGACGGTGCGGATCGGTCGCACCGACATCGTGTTCCGCGTCGTCGCACAGGCAGCGACCGCGCGACCGGCGGCACCGGTCGACGACGCCACGCGGGCGTTCGACGCGCGCGCCGCGTACGACCCGCAGGAGCGGGGGCCGCTGGCATGAGCGAGCTGACCCTTCTGCTGCTGCGCATCGGCTTCCTGGTGCTGCTGTGGGCGTTCGTCTTCGCCGTCGTGTACTCGCTGCGCGCCGACCTGTTCGGCGTCAAGGTGCGCCGGATGCCGGATGCCGCGGCCGCCGCGGTCGGGCCTGCGGCATCCGTCCCCGCCGCGGCCGCCTCGGTCACCGCGCCGGTCGCACCCGTGGCGTCTGCAGCGCCCGCGAAGCCGGGCGGACCGGCGACGACGGCCGCTGTCTCGCGGATCGTGATCACGAGCGGACCCAAGACCGGGCTCGAGCTCCCGCTCGGCAACGAGCCGCTCACCATCGGGCGCTCGAGCGAGTCCGGCCTCGTGGTCCGCGACGACTACACCTCCAGCCACCACGCCCGTCTGGTGCTGTGGGGGGACCAGTGGATGATCCAGGACCTCGACTCGACGAACGGCACCTGGCATGACGGCGCCCGCGTGACTTCTCCCGTCCCCGTGAACATCGGCGCGCCCATCAAGGTCGGCGCGACGACGTTCGAGCTGCGGAAGTAGCGGGCGGACCCCTCCCACATGGTCTTCCAGGGCTCGAGCGCCGCGATCTCGCACACCGGCAAGGTGCGCTCCAACAATCAGGACTCCGGCTATGCCGGCTCGAACCTCTTCGTCGTCGCCGACGGCATGGGCGGCCACGCGGGCGGCGACGTCGCCTCGAGCATCGCGATCACCCGGCTGCAGGTGCTCGACCGCCCTTACGACTCCACGGCCGACGCGGAACGGGCGCTGCGCGACGCGATATCGGATGCCGCGGTCGACCTCGCCGACACCGTCGGCCTCCGGCCGGAGCTCGCCGGCATGGGCACCACCGTCAGCGCGCTCATCATGGTCGACGAATACGCCGTCATCGCCCATATCGGCGACTCGCGCATCTACCTCTACCGCGACGGCGCGCTCACCCAGATCACCACCGACCACACCTTCGTGCAGCGGCTCGTGGACTCCGGCCGCATCACGCCCGAAGAGGCCCGCTACCACCCGCGCCGTTCCGTGCTCATGCGCGTGCTCGGCGACATGGACACCGACCCCGAGCTCGACACGTTCATCATGCCGACGCAGCCGGGTGACCGCTGGCTGCTCTGCTCGGACGGCCTGTCGGGCGTGGTCGACGACCCGCACACGGCGAAGGCGATGGGTCTCGGACTCGCGCCGGGACGCACCGCCGACAGCCTGCTGAAGCAGGCCCTCGACGGCGGCGCCCCCGACAACGTCACGATCGTCATCGTCGACGTCGGCGGGCAGCATCCGCTCTTCTCCGGCACGCCCACGATCGTGGGCTCCGCGTCCAACCCGACCGGCATCGACGTGCCCGCCGCCCGCCCCGGCCGCACGAGCTGGCTGCACCCCAACCGTCAGTCGGCGAACGAGCCGACGCACTTCGAGCCTGCCGCGGAGTTCCTCGAGGAGCTCATCGAGGAGGACCGGCGGCGCGCCCGCCGCCGGCGCGTCGGGTGGATGGTCGGCGTGGCCCTCGTGCTCGTGCTCCTCGCCGGCGCCGCATGGATCGGCTACCAGTGGACCCAGACGCGCTACTTCGTCGGCGCCGATGAGGACACCGTCGTGATCTATCAGGGCGTGCAGCAGAACATCGGGCCGATCTCGCTGTCGACGCCCTACGAGGACACCGAGATCCCGCTCGATTCGCTGTCCGCCTTCGCCCGTGCGACGGTGGAGGGCACGATCTCGGCCAACTCGCTCTCGCACGCACGGCAGATCGTGTCGGGAATCAGCGACCTGTCGGGAGGAGGCGGATGAGCGCCCCCACGAGCACACCCACCGACGCCGTCTCGACCGACACCGCCGTGGTGCGGGCGCTCAGACGCATCCGCGTGCCGCAGACCCAGCGCAACCGCGAGCTGGCCCTGCTGGTCTTCGCGTTCACGATCAACGGGTCGGCGATCGCCCTCGTCCAGCTGGGCGCGCTCGGCGCGATCGACTGGACGTTCCTGGTCTACTGCGGCGGCCTCACCGCCCTCGTGATCGCGCTGCACATCCTGCTGCGCCTGCGCGCCCGCGACGCCGACCCCTTCGTCGTGCCCATCGCGACGCTCCTCACGGGGCTCGGCCTCGCGATGATCTACCGGCTCGACCTGAACTGGGAGCGCCACGGCTGGGAGGCGTACTCGACGCGGCAGCTGGCGTGGGCGGCGATCGCGCTCATCGCGGCGATCCTCGTGGTGATGTTCCTGCACAACTACCGGGTGCTGTTCCGCTACACATACATCTTCGGCTTCGTCGGCATCGCCCTGCTGATCCTGCCGGTGATCCCCGGCCTCAGCGGCGGCGGCAACGCCGATGTATGGGTCGACCTGGGTTTCTTCTCATTCCAGCCGGGTGAGCTCGCCAAGATCGCCCTCGGCATCTTCTTCGCCGGCTACCTGGTGCGCACACGCGAGAGCCTCACCTCCACCGGCACCCGGTTCCTCGGCCTCACCTGGCCGCGCGGACGCGAGCTCGGGCCGCTGCTGGTCATCTGGCTCGTCTCGCTCGGCATCATCGTGCTGCAGCGCGACCTCGGCACCGGCGTGCTGATCTTCGGCATGTTCGTCGCGATGCTCTACGTCGCGACCGGCAAGACCAGCTGGGTGCTCATCGGCGTCGTGCTCGCCGTGTCGGGCGCGTTCCTCGCGTCGCGGATCCTTCCGTACGTGGGCGCGCGGTTCACGAACTGGCTCGACGCGTTCAACCCCGACCTGATGGGCGGATCCAGCTACCAGCTCGTCAACGGCATCTTCGGCATGGCGAACGGCGGGCTCCTGGGCACCGGGCTCGGGCTGGGGCGGCCGTACCTCACGCCGGTCGCCGAGAGCGACTACATCCTGCCGGCGCTGGGCGAAGAGCTCGGCCTGATCGGCGTGTTCGCGATCCTGTGCCTGTACATGGTCTTCACGAGCCGCGGTATCCGCATCGGCCTGGCCGGGCAGGACGACTTCGGCAAGCTGCTCGCCACCGGCCTGTCGTTCACGATCGCGCTGCAGGTCTTCATCATGGTCGGCGGCGTCACCCGCCTCATCCCGCTCACCGGCCTCACGACGCCGTTCCTGGCGGCGGGCGGCTCGTCGCTCGTGGCGAACTGGATCATCGTCGCGCTGCTGCTGCGCATCTCGGATGCCGTCCGCAGCCGGCCCCGGGTGGTGATCGGCTGACATGACCAAAGAACTGCGTCGCCTCAGCGTCCTGATGCTGGTCATGTTCCTCGCGCTGTTCGCGTCGACGAGCTGGATCCAGGTGATCCAGGCCGACGAGCTCGCGGCCAACCCGGAGAACCGTCGCTCGCTCTACGACTCGTACGAGGTGCAGCGCGGGTCGATCATCGCGAGCGGAGCCGCGATCGCCTCGTCGGTGCCGTCCGACGACCTCTACAGCTGGCAGCGCGTGTACACGGATGCCGACATGTGGGCGCCCGTCACCGGCTACATCAACCCGGTGCTGAACTCGGCGACCAACATAGAGCTGGCCATGAACCAGGAGCTCAGCGGCACAGCCGGCTCGCAGTTCTTCTCGCGCGTCGAGCGGATCTTCACCGGACAGCCGCCGCGCGGCTCGAACGTCGTGCTCTCCCTCGACGCCGATGTGCAGCGGGCCGCCTACGAGGCGCTCGGCGACCTGCAGGGCGGCATCGTCGCGATCGAGCCGTCGACCGGGCGCATCCTGGCGCTGGTGACGAGCCCGAGCTACGACACCAACGTCCTCGCATCACACGATACGGACGCGGTGAACGACGCCTACGACGCCCTCGTCGCCGATCCGGGCAAACCGCTGTCGAACCGTGCGATCGCCGGCGACCTGAATCCGCCCGGCTCGACCTTCAAGCTCGTGGTGGCCTCGGCCGCCCTCGCGTCCGGCGACTACACGCCGCAGTCGACGCTCCCGAACCCCGCGACCTACCAGCTGCCGCAGTCCAGCAGCATCGTCCACAACGCCAGCGGCGGCACGTGCGGCGGCGGCGACACGGTCACGCTCGCCGACGCGCTGCGCCTGAGCTGCAACATCCCGTTCGCGGAACTCGCTGTGGAGCTCGGCGACACCGCCATCCGCGAAGAGGCCGAGAAGTACGGCTTCAACCAGCCGTTCGAGCTGCCGCTCATCTCGACGCCGTCGGGATACCCGCGGACGATCCAGGACGACGCGCAGACGGCGCTGAGCGGGTTCGGCCAGGGTCAGGTGACGGCGACGCCGCTGCAGATGGCGATGGTGTCGGCCGGCATCGCGAACGGCGGCACGGTGATGAACCCCCGCATGGTGGATCGTGTGATCGGCCCGGACCTGTCGGTACAGAAGACCTTCGACGACACGGAGTTCGGGCGGGCTCTCGACGCGGCCCTCGCGGATGAGTTGGTCACGATGATGGTGGCCAATGTCAGTGACGGTGCTGCGTCGGGTGCAAGAATAGACGGGGTCGACGTGGCCGGAAAGACCGGAACCGCGGAGAACACCGGCGACGAGCCATATACCCTCTGGTTCACAGGGTTCGCCCCGGCCCAGAACCCCGAAGTCGCGGTCGCAGTGGTCGTGGAGGACGGCGGCAGGCAAGGACAGTCGGGCAGCGGCAACACCATCGCCGCTCCTATCGCGAAGAAGGTCATGGAGGCGGTGCTGGGCAAATGAGACCGACGCAGGGCGTGACCTTCGGCGGCCGATACGAACTCGATTCGCGCATAGCGATCGGCGGCATGGGCGAGGTCTGGGAAGCGACCGACCACGTCATCGGACGGACCGTCGCCATCAAGATCCTCAAAGACGAATACATGGGAGACCCAGGATTCCTGGAGCGCTTCCGTGCCGAGGCCCGCCATGCGGCCCTCGTGAACCACGAGGGCATCGCGAGCGTGTTCGACTACGGCGAGGAGGCCGGCAGCGCCTTCCTCGTCATGGAACTCGTTCCCGGCGAGGCGCTGTCGACGGTCCTCGAGCGCGACGGATCGCTGTCGACCGACAAGACCCTCGACATCGTGGCGCAGACGTCGGCCGCACTGCAGGCCGCGCACGCGGCCGGTCTGGTGCACCGCGACATCAAGCCCGGCAACCTCCTCATCACGCCCGACGGCCGCGTGAAGATCACCGACTTCGGCATCGCGCGCATCGCCGACCAGGTGCCGCTCACCGCCACCGGCCAGGTGATGGGCACGGTGCAGTACCTGTCGCCCGAGCAGGCGTCCGGGCATCCGGCATCGCCGGCCACCGACATCTACTCGCTCGGGATCGTCGCCTACGAGTGCCTCGCGGGCAAGCGCCCGTTCACGGGCGAGTCGCAGGTCGCCATCGCGATGGCGCAGATCAACGAGCAGCCGGCACCTCTGCCGGCCACGGTCGCCGTCCCGGTCCAGAACCTCGTGATGGCGATGATCGCGAAGAAGCCCGAGGAGCGTCCGGCTTCCGCGGCTGCCGTCGCGCGCGCCGCCACCGCGCTGCGCCGAGGCGATGTCGCGGCAGCCGCCGCGGCGGTCCCGGCCATCGCCGGCGTCGCCGCGGGCGATGCGGCGACGCAGCTGCTCGCGGCGGGCTCCGACACGTCGGCCGCGACGCGCATCATGCCGGCGCCCGGTGAAGAGGGCGCCGAAGAGGCGGCGGAGAAGAAGAAGCGCAGCCCCTGGACCTGGCCGCTCATCGCCCTCATCGCTCTGCTCCTCCTGGTGCTCATCGGCACCATCTGGGCGGTCGTGGCGAACCAGGACACGCCCGCGCCCGACCCGACGAAGACCACTTCGACGCCGTCGGTGACGCCGACCGACACGCCGACGCCGACACCCACCACGGCGAACGTCGTCGCGGACGACTACGTGGGGCAGGATTGCGCCGCCGCGTCGACGGCACTTGACGCCCTCGGCCTCGGTGCGAACTGCGTCGAGGGCAACGCGGCGCCCGACGAGGCGAGCGTGGGCAAGGTCTACAGCGTGAGCCCGACCGGCAACGTCCCGAAGGGCACGATCATCGAGCTGACCGCGTACGCCGGCCAGACCCCGATGCCGACGCCGAGCTCCCCGACGTTCCAGGGCGCTCCGGCATCCGTCGCCCCCGGGGAGCAGCTCACCGTCATGTGGGACGGCTATACGTGCCCCTCAGGCGCCGGCTCGGTCAGCGCCTACACCTTCACGGTGCAGAACGGCACGATCACGAACGGGCCGAGCTTCCCGCAGAACGCGCGGTCGGCGACCGTGACGGCGGGCGACGCAGCGGGCCAGACGGTGATCGTCACGTACAACGTCACCTGCAGCGGCGGCACCGCGGGCAACCGCACGTCGGGCGAGTCGGGCGAGGCCACCGTGCTGATCCAGGCCGCTCCCACTCCCGGACCCACGGACGAGTCCGACGACGAGTGAGCCTGGCTGAGTGAATCCGCAGAGCGGGTCGCGCGGCACGCGTGACCCGCTCTCGCTCGGCTAGTGTGGCTGATGTTCCAGGCAGGGAGTGACCGTGACAGCTGAGCCGCGTGTGCTTTCGGGGCGCTATCGCATCGATGAGCCCATCGGCCGAGGCGGCATGGCGAGCGTCTACCGCGGGTACGACCTCACACTGGGCCGCGAGGTCGCGATCAAGATCCTCGACCGCGAGCTGGCCGACGACAACGCCTTCCGCACCCGGTTCCGCCTCGAGGCGCAGGCAGCGTCCCGCATGGCCCACCCGACGATCGTGCGGGTGTACGACGCCGGCGAGGACTCCCTGACGTCGCCCGACGGCACCGTCCGCCCGGTCCCGTTCATCGTGATGGAGCTGGTCAAGGGCCGGCTCCTCAAGGAGATCATCGCCGCAGGCCCCGTTCCCGTGACGGATGCCGTCCGCTACGTCGACGGCATCCTCGAGGCTCTCGAGTACTCGCACCGCGCCGGTGTCGTGCACCGCGACATCAAGCCCGGCAACGTCATGGTGACGGATGCCGGTCAGGTGAAGGTGATGGACTTCGGCATCGCCCGCGCGGTGTCGGACAGCTCGTCGACCGTCGCCGAGACCACCCAGATCCTGGGCACCGCCGCGTACTTCTCGCCGGAGCAGGCGAAGGGGGAGCCCGTCGATGCCCGCGCCGACGTGTACTCGACCGGCGTCGTGCTGTACGAGCTGCTCACCGGCCGCCAGCCGTTCCGCGGCGACTCCCCGGTGGCGGTGGCCTATCAGCACGTGAGCGAGGCGCCGGTTCCGCCGTCCGAGGTGAACGACACGGTGCCCCGCGCCCTCGACACCGTCGCGCTCCGCGCCCTCGCGAAGGACCCGTTCCAGCGCTACCAGGACGCCGCGGGCTTCCGCGAGGCGCTCGACGCGACCGTGGACGGCCGGCAGCCGTCGAAGCGGCAGGTGGGGGCCCTCACCAGCGAGCTGTACGGCCCCAACCCGCGCCAGGCCGCCGAGACCGCGCGGTCGCTGCGCCAGCTGAGCACCGACACGACGATGAAGCGCACGCAGGCCGGTCCGCCGGTCGCCTGGATCTGGGCGGGCGTCGCCCTGCTGGCGGTGCTCCTCATCTCGCTGCTGTTCTGGGTGCTCACCATCCAGCCGCGCGACGATCTGCCCGACAACGTGCGCGAGGTGCCCGATGTGTCGGGCATGACCTACGAGCGGGCGAACGAAGCACTGGCCGACGCCGACCTCCGGGCGATCCGCGTCGACGAGGAGAACACCGAGGTCGCCGCCGGCAACGTCATCCGCACCGACCCCGAGGCGGGCACGTCGGTGACGCCCGACCAGCAGGTCAGCGTGTACGTCTCGACCGGACAGCAGATGTCGACGGTGCCGACGCTGGTCGGACTCGGGCAGGATGCCGCGACAGCCGCCATCACGACCGCCGGGCTGCAGCTGGGCACCGTCACCCCGCAGAACGACAAGGACCTGGCCGCCGGCACGGTGATCTCGAGCGATCCGGTCGACGGGGCGAGTGTCGCCGCCGGCACGATGGTGAACCTCGTCGTGGCTTCCGGCCGGGTGGCGATCGACGACGTGCGGGGCTACACCGTCGACGCGGCCACACGTGAGCTCGAAGAGGTCGGGCTCACCGTGACCGCGCAGGAGGACCCGAACTGCGCCGGCGCCGACCCCGCGACCGTGCAGTCGCAGTCGCTGACCCCCGGCGACGTGCCGGTGCACTCGGAGATCACGCTGATCTACTGCACGGGCCCGTAGCGAGCTCAGGCGTCGCGTCGGGGACTGAGCGTCGCGCCGCGGGCTGCGGCATCCGTGAATCCGACCGATGCGAGCCAGTTGCCCAGCAGGCGGTGTCCGCCCTCGGTCAGCACGCTCTCGGGATGGAACTGCACGCCCACGATGGGCGCGGTGCGGTGGGCGACGCCCATGATGACGCCGCTCGCCGTGCTGCTGGTGACCACGAGCTCGGCCGGCAGCGTCTCGGGCACGATCGCCAGCGAGTGGTAGCGCGTCGCGGTGAACGGGTCGGGGAGCCCGGCGTAGAGCGGCGAGCCGTCGTGCTGCACGAGCGATGTCATGCCGTGCATGAGCTCGGGAGCGTGGTCGACCGTCGCCCCGTAGGCCTCGGCGATCGCCTGGTGGCCCAGGCACACGCCGAGGAGCGGAATGCCGCCCGATGCCGCCGCACGGACGACGGCGATCGACGCGCCGGCGGCTGCGGGGGTGCCCGGTCCGGGTGAGACGAGCACCGCGCGGCGACCCGCGACGACACCCGCGGGGTCGTCGATTGCATCGGCCTCGACCATGTCGGTCTCCGCCCCGAGCTCGTGCAGGTAGCCGATCAGGGTGTGGACGAAGCTGTCGTGGTTGTCGACGACGAGGATGCGCCCCGTTGACGGTGCCGCGGTCACGACACCGGCGCACCCGACGGGGCGGCGGGGAGCCCCACGGTGACATCCTGCGGGTTCACGAACTGGCTCACCCAGGGGAAGACGTAGAAGAGCAGACCGTAGAGCACCGCCGCGATGAGGACGAGCAGGATGAGCACCCGCACCCACCCCGGGCCGGGAAGGACTCGCCATAGCGCCGCGTACATCAGGCCACCGCCTGGAGGGATGCCGGCTCCCCGGCATCGCGGGGCGTGAACGACTCGAACACGCCGTAGGCGACGATGCGCTCGGTCATGGCGTACATGGGGCTGCAGCTCGTCAGGGTGATGTAGGCGGTGCCGGCGGGGACGTCCATGGCCTGGGGTACGGGAAGAAGCACTTCGACCTCGTTCGGGCGGACGTACTGGAGCGTCCGGAAGCGGTAGGTGTACCAGCCGGCCTGCGTCTCCACGACGATCGCGTCACCCACGTGCAGGTCGGCGATGCGGTTGAACGGCTTGCCCCACGTGGTGCGATGGGCGGCGACGGCGAAGTTGCCGGGCTCGCCCGGCATCTTGGTGCCGGGGTAGTGGCCGATGCCGATCGGGTCGAGGGTGCGGGAACGTGTCACACCACCAGCCATCGGCACCGCGTAGTCCGATCCGAAGCGGGGGACGTGCATGACGGCGAACTTCTCGCCGTCGCCGGGCTCGGGGAGCACCGGCGGCGGCGCCGTGACCGGAGCGGCCGGTGCGGACGGATCCGGCTCCGGCGCGGCGACGACGGGATCCTCGCCCTCGTACTGCTCCGCCCACTCCTGCGAGAGCTGGGTCCCTTCGGCGTTGCGCTCGGCGCCATAGATCAGATCGCCGACCCACAGCTGCCAGACGACGTAGAGGAGCACGATGACACCGGCGGTGATGAGCACCTCGCCGATGACACCGACGACGGACGTGCGCCGGCGCGGGGTCTGCTGCCTCCGCGCGGCGCGCCCCAGACCGGACACCGCTTCATCCACAGGGGGATTCTCGCACAGCAAGTGTTGGGGTCGGCTGGCAGTTAGACTCTTCCCATGGCACGACCCGGCAAAGACGACGACTCGCTCGTCGAGCGCGCAGAAGGCGAGGCCGCACCCAACCCGGTGTGGTTCAAGCCGATCATGATCGGACTGATGCTCATCGGTCTGGTCTGGATCCTCGTCTTCTACCTGAGCGGCATGGCGTTCCCGATCCCCGACATCGGGGCATGGAACCTGGTGATCGGCTTCGGTATCGCCTTCATCGGTTTCCTCATGACGACGCGCTGGCGATAGCGAGCTGCTGCGAGCGAGAAGCCCCGGTCTATGGCGACCGGGGCTTTTCCGTGCGCGGATGCCGTCATCTCGGCGGCAGAACCCGCGTGATGGCCCGCATCCTGAGTTGTTAACAACTCTGTTAACACCTGTGAATTACACCCGTGTCATTCTCCCCAGGCTGTGGATGGACCTGTGGATAACTCCGGCTCGGCGCGCCTGAAGCCTTACGCGAGGACCACACCGGGGAAGACCACCGGCACGAAGAGGAGCGCCACGAGTCCGGCACCGACGGCGACCAGCAGGCCGATCTGCAGGCCGCGCTGCCGCACCGCGCGGGTGCGCGTGAAGATGAACGCGACCAGCAGGCCGACCAGCAGGCCGCCGACGTGCGCCTGCCACGACACGTTGAATCCGGGGATGAACCCGATGACGAGGTTGATGCCGAGGACGACCGCGATGCCGGCGATGTTCGCGCCGATGTGGCGCCCGATCACGAGCAGCGCGCCGAACAGGCCGAAGATGGCGCCGGACGCCCCGACGACGGGCGTCGTGAACGAGAGCAGCGTCACCGCCACCGAGCCGCCGATGGCACTCAGCACGTAGAGGGTGAGGAACCGCCACCGGCCGAGGAGCGGTTCGAGGCTGCGGCCGATCATCCAGAGCGCGAGCATATTGAGGCCCACATGCCAGATGCCCGCGTGCACGAGGGCGCCGGTGAGCAGACGCCACGGCTCGAAGCGACCGGTCACGTCGGGGTACATCAACGGCGCCCAGTAGAGCAGCGTCTGCTGCACCGCATCGCCGACTCCGCCGGGGATGAGTGTCAGCAGGTACACGAAGGCGGTGAGGCCGATGATGGTGTAGGTGACGATCGGCTGTCCCGACGACGCCGACACCGCGCGCGGACGCGACCAGCGGCGCTCGGCCTTGCGCTGCGCCGGCGACTGCGACTTCTGCTGGTCGCGCAGGCACTCGGGGCAGATCACGCCGACGGCGGCGGGGGTCTGGCACTCCGGGCAGATCGTGCGCAGGCATCGCTGGCAGAGGACGAAGCTCTGCCGATCCGGATGCCGGTAGCAGAAGTTCTCGCGGTTGCGCTGGAAGTCGTCGGTGCTCACGCGGCCCCCGTCTGTGGGTTTCGTCGGCTCAGGGCTGCGGCGGACCCGGGCGCGCGGCGGTGTTCCGCCGCACGCCCGGTGCGCGAACCGTCGGCCGAGGCGATGTCGATCGACTCGATGACGACCGGCTCGACCGGGCGGTCGCCGGCGGCCGTCGGAACCTCGGCGATGGTGTCGACGACGGCCTTCGAAGCATCATCGGCGACCTCGCCGAAGATCGTGTGCTTGCCCTGCAGCCACTCCGGTCCGCGGCCCCCCTGGCCGGGGACGGTGATGAAGAACTGCGAGCCGTTGGTGCCCTCGGGCTGACCGGTGATCGCGTTGCGGCGCAGGCCGGCGTTCGCCATGGCGAGCTTGTAGGGATCGGTGAAGGTGAGCTCGCCGTTGATCTCGTCGTTGAAGTTGTAGCCCGGTCCGCCCACACCCTGGCCGAGCGGGTCGCCGCCCTGGATCATGAAGCCCGAGATGATGCGGTGGAAGATGACGTCCTTGTACAGCGGGCCCTCGCCCGGCTTGCCGGTCGCCGGGTGCGTCCACGCCTGCGACCCGTCGGAGAGCCCGACGAAGTTCTGCACGGTGCGGGGGGCGTGGTCTCCGAACAGGTTGACGACGATGTCGCCGTAGTTGGTGTGGATCGTTGCGACAGCTGTATGAAGCGGCATTCCTACATTGTCTCAGAGTTCACTGCAACCCCTCCCGTCTCGGCGGGGGTCTGGCAAGATGGGGAGACGACATCCCCACGACAGGGAGGGCAACCGTGAGCGTCAGCCGCAAGCGCAAGAAGGAACTCGAGAAGCTTCAGAAGCAGGCGAACCAGCTGTGGGAGTCGCAGCAGGTGCTGGTCGGTGAGGCCGCATCCGTCGCACGCGAAGCAAGTCGCCAGCTCGGGCACTTCGGCCGCGAACAGGTAAAGCCGCAGATGCAGGCCGGCTACGACAAGTACGCCGCACCGTACGTCGACAAGGGCAAGAAGGTCGTCAACAGCACGGTGATCCCCGCGGCAGGCGCCGTGGTCGGCTCCGCGCTGTCGGTCTGGGATGCGGCGAACGACACGCGCGCGCAGCTCGCCAGCGGCCGCGGATTCGCACTGCCCGACTCGAAGAACTACGGCAAGAAGGCCGACAAGTACGCTCGCGAGGCGAGCCGGTACCTCTCGGCCAAGCTCGAGCGGTCCGCACCGCAGAAGAAGGGGATGGGCGCCGGCGGCGTGATCGCCATCATCCTCGGCGTCGCAGCCGCGGTCGGCGTGCTCTACGCCGCATGGCAGACGCTCCGCGCCGACGACGAGCTCTGGGTCGCGGACGACCCGCTGCGCGCTCCGGATGCCTGAGCCCGCCACGGGCGAGGCACTGACGGGGGTCGACCGCGTTCGCGCGGCGGCCTCCGCGCGCGGTCTGGAGATCGAGATCCGCGAGCGTCCGGCGGCGAACAGCCTGCCCGAGGCGGCCGCGATCCTCGGCATCCCCGCGTCCGGCATCGTGAAGACCCTCGTGGTCAAGCGCAGCGACGACACCTTTCTCTTCGCGCTCGTCCCGGGTGACCGGGCCATCTCGTGGCCGAAGCTGCGGGCCGTGGTGGGCGTGAACAAGCTGCAGCTGCCGGATCCCGCACGCGCGCTGGCCGCCACCGGGTACGAGCGGGGGACGATCGTGCCCCTCGGCAGCACCCACGACTGGCCGATCTACGCCGACAGCCAGATCGTCGGCCAGCGCATCGCGATGGGCGCGGGCGCACACGGCTACAGCATGTTCGTCGACGCCGATGACCTCATCGCCGCCTATGGGGCGACGGTCGCCGACATCACGCAGCCGATCGACTGACGGCTGAGCCCACGCTCACGAGGGCGGCAGCTCGACGGCCGCCATCTCGAGCGCGATGTCGACGAGCTTCACGCGCTGCAGCGCGTTCACCTCCGCGAGCGGGAACCACTCCGCGCGGTCGGTCGAGCCGTTCTTCTCATGGCGCAGGCGGCCACCGGTGACGTGCGCACGGTAGACGATCCGCAGCGTGTGCAGCGGCAGGTCGGCGCCCGGTTTCAACCGGCGGCCGGGTGGGATGACACGGGAGTGGATGCCGAGCAGCGGCCCGATCGCGACGCGATAGCCCGTCTCCTCCCTGACCTCGCGGCGAGCCGCACGCTCAGGATCCTCACCCTCTTCGAGCCCGCCCCCGGGCAGCGTCCACGCGGCGCGGCGGCCCTCGTTCCAGTGGGCGAGCAGAAGGCGGTCGTGTTCGTCGATGATCACCGCGTACGCCGCGACACGCAGGTCCATGCTTCACCCTATCCGCGCGAGACTTCCCAGAGAACGAAGAAGCCGGCCCCTTGCGGGAACCGGCTTCGTGTGTTCTGTGGAGCCTAGGAGATTCGAACTCCTGACATCCTGCTTGCAAAGCAGGCGCTCTACCAACTGAGCTAAGGCCCCGGGGCTTTCGGTGGGGCTACCAGGACTTGAACCTGGGACCTCTTCATTATCAGTGAAGCGCTCTAACCGCCTGAGCTATAGCCCCGAATGTCTGCGGAACTGCGTCCCGCAACCTCCAAGACTTTACCCGACGAAGCTCGATTTCACGAATCGGGCTGGTTGACTGGGCACGTGACCGCGACCTCTCATCCCGGCGAGCCCCACGGCGCCGGACTCGGGCAGCGACTCAACTGGCTGCGTGCCGGCGTACTGGGTGCGAACGACGGCATCGTGTCGGTCGCCGCACTCGTCGTCGGCGTCGCCGGCGCGACCACCGACACCGGCGCGCTGTTCACCGCGGGCATCGCCGGGCTCGTCGGCGGGGCGATCTCCATGGCACTCGGCGAGTACGTGTCGGTGAGCAGTCAGCGCGACTCGGAACGCGCGCTCATCGCCAAAGAACGCGGCGAGCTGCGCGACATGCCGGAACAGGAGCTGGAGGAGCTGACGCAGCTGTATCGCGACCGCGGCCTGTCCGAGGCGACGGCGCGCGTGGTCGCCCACGAACTCACCGCGCACGACGCGCTGTCGGCCCACCTCGAGGTGGAGCTGCACATCGACCAGGAGGACCTGGTCAATCCGTGGCACGCGGCGCTCTCGTCGGCGATCGCGTTCACCCTCGGTGCGCTGTTGCCGCTGCTGGCGATCCTGCTCCCGCCACCGGAGTGGCGGGTGCCCGTCACCTTCGTCGCCGTGCTGCTCGCCCTCGCGGCGACGGGGACGGTGTCGGCGAGCCTCGGCGGTGCACCGCGCCTGCGCGCGGCGACACGTCTGGTGATCGGCGGCGCGCTCGCGCTCGTCGTCACCTGGCTCATCGGCACGCTGCTCGGCACGACGGTCGTCTGACCGCATACACGAAGCGCCGGCATCCGCAGATCGACTCCGCGGATGCCGGCGCTCAGGCGCGTGGGCGTCAGTTCGAGGTGAAGCCGACGAGCAGGCCGCCGGTGACCTTGACAGCCAGGTTGTAGATGCCCGCGATCACGGCGCCGAGCACCGTGAAGACCACGAGGTTGAGGATCGCGACGACGGCCGAGAAGGCCAGCACCTGCGGGAAGCTCACGAAGTCCGACAGCAGGATGCTGCCGTCCGAGAAGCTGGAGAAGAACTCATCGGCCTTGTCGATCAGGCCGGTGGTCTGCACCACCAGGAAGACCATCACGAAGGCGACGACGGTCACCACCGCGATCGCGATCGCGGCGAGGAAGGACAGCTTCACCGCGGACCAGAAGTCCACGTACACCAGGCGCAGGCGCACCTGCTTGGCGCTGGTCTTGTGACTCGATTTCTTGGCGAGCTTGTCGGCTACCGTGCTCATGCGTCAGTGCTCTCTTCGGGGGTCTCGGGGGAGGCATCCGACCCGTCGGTGTCTTCTGATGACGGGGTCTCAGGTGACGGTGCCTGTTCGGCTCCGTCGGCGGCGTCCTCGGGTTCTTCGGCAAGGCCGCGTTCACCGTTTCGGGCGATTGCGAGGATGCGGTCGTCATCGCCGGAGCGGGCGAACACGACACCCATCGTGTCTCGACCCTTGGCGGGGACCTCGGCCACGGCAGAGCGTACCACCTTGCCGCTGGCAAGAACCACCAAGACCTCGTCGTCCTCGGAGACGATCAGACCACCCGCGAGATCGCCCCGATCCTCGCTGAGTTTGGCCACCTTGATGCCCAGTCCGCCGCGGTTCTGTACGCGGTACTGGTCCACGGCCGTGCGCTTGGCGTATCCGCCCTCGGTCACCACGAAGACATACCCGTCGTCGGTGGCGACGGATGCCGAGAGCAGGCTGTCGCCGGCGCGGAAGTCCATGCCCTTCACACCCGACGTCGAACGGCCCATCGGACGGAGCGCCGAATCGGTGGCCGAGAAGCGCAGCGACATGCCGTGCCGGCTGATGAGCAGGATGTCGTCGCCCTCGTCCACGAGCAGGGCGCTGACGACTTCGTCGTCGGGGCCCGCTTCGTCGTCGTCGCCCTCCTCGGGCACCTGACCGCGCAGCTTGATGGCGATGATGCCGCCCTGGCGGTTGGTGTCGTACTCGGTCAGGCGGGTCTTCTTGACGAGGCCGTTGCGCGTGGCGAGCACCAGGTAGGTGGCGACCGAGTAGTCGCGGATGTCGAGGATCTGCGCGATCTCCTCGTCGGGCTGGAGCGCCAGAAGGTTGGCGACGTGCTGTCCCTTGGCGTCGCGGCCGGCCTCCGGCACCTCGTAAGCCTTGGACCGGTACACGCGGCCCTTGTTCGTGAAGAACAGGAGCCAGTGGTGGGTCGTCGTGACGAAGAAGTGCTCCACCACGTCGTCAGCGCGCAGCTGCGCACCCTTGACGCCCTTGCCGCCGCGGTGCTGCTGGCGGTAGTTGTCGCTGCGGGTGCGCTTGATGTAGCCGTCGCGCGTGACGGAGATCACCATCTCCTCTTCGGGGATGAGGTCTTCCATCGACATGTCGCCGTCGAACCCGTGGAGGATGTGCGTGCGACGCTCGTCGCCGAACTTGTCGACGATCGCCGTCAGCTCCTCGCGCACGATGTCGCGCTGTCGCTGCGGGGTGGCCAGGATGTCCTGGTAGTCGGCGATCTGGCGCTCGAGCTCGGCGGCCTCGTCGATGATCTTCTGGCGTTCGAGGGCGGCCAGGCGGCGCAGCTGCATCTGCAGGATCGCGTCGGCCTGCACGTCGTCGATGTCGAGAAGCTTCTGGAGGCCCTCGTTCGCCTCCTGCACCGTCGGCGACCGGCGGATCAGCGCGATGACCTCGTCGAGCGCGTCGAGCGCCTTGAGGTAGCCGCGCAGGATGTGCATGCGCTCCTCGGCCTTGCGCAGCCGGTAGGTGGTGCGCCGGACGATGACGTCGATCTGGTGGTCCACCCACAGCGCGATGAAGCCGTCGAGGGCGAGCGTGCGGGGCACGTTGTCGACGATCGCGAGCATGTTCGCACCGAAGTTCTCCTGCAGCTGCGTGTGCTTGTACAGGTTGTTCAGCACGACCTTGGCGACGGCATCCCGCTTGAGGACCACCACGAGACGCTGACCGGTGCGATCGGAGGTCTCGTCGCGGATGTCGGCGATGCCGGTGATCTTGCCGTCGCGGGCGAGATCGCCGATCTTGACCGCGAGGTTGTCGGGGTTCACCTGGTACGGCAGCTCGGTGATGACGAGGCAGGTGCGCCCCTGGATCTCCTCGATCGCGACGACGGCGCGCATCGTGATCGACCCGCGGCCGGTGCGGTACGCCTCGCGGATGCCCTTCGTGCCGAGGATCTGCGCGCCGGTCGGGAAGTCGGGACCGGGGATGCGCTCCATGAGCGCCTCGAGCAACTCCTCGCGCGAGGCGTCCGGGTGCTCCAGCGCCCACAGTGCGCCCGCGGAGACCTCACGCAGGTTGTGCGGCGGGATGTTGGTCGCCATGCCGACGGCGATGCCGACGGAGCCGTTGACCAGCAGGTTCGGGAAACGCGCCGGCAGAACCGACGGCTCCTGCGTCTGCCCGTCGTAGTTGTCCTGGAAGTCGACGGTCTCTTCCTCGATGTCGCGCACCATCTCGAGCGCGAGCTGAGCCATCTTCGTCTCGGTGTACCGCGGGGCGGCGGCGCCCATGTTGCCGGGCGAGCCGAAGTTGCCCTGACCCTGCGCCAGCGGGTACCGCAGCGACCAGGGCTGCACCAGACGGACGAGGGCGTCGTAGATCGCCGTGTCGCCGTGCGGGTGGTACTGGCCCATGACCTCGCCGACGACGCGGGCGCACTTCGAGAAGGACTTGTCGGGGCGGAACCCGCCGTCGTACATGCCGTAGATCACGCGGCGGTGCACCGGCTTCAGGCCATCGCGAACGTCGGGGAGTGCGCGGCCGATGATGACGGCCATCGCGTAGTCGAGATAGCTGCGCTGCATCTCGAGCTGCAGATCGACCTGGTCGATGCGGCCGTGCTCGTGCTCAGGCTCGGGGCGTTCGTCTTCAGCCATGGGCTTCTTTCGTGTCTGTGCGTTTCGTCTCGCTGTGCTCGCTCAATGACCGGGCCTGTGCCCGGTCAGATGTCGAGGAAGCGGACGTCCTTGGCGTTGCGCTGGATGAACGTGCGGCGGGACTCGACGTCCTCGCCCATCAGGACGGAGAAGATCTCGTCGGCGGCGGCCGCGTCGTCGATGGTGACCTGACGCAGCGTCCGGGTCGTGTGGTCCATCGTGGTCTCCCACAGTTCCTTGGCGTTCATCTCGCCGAGGCCCTTGTACCGCTGGATGCCGGAGTCCTTGGGGATCCGCTTGCCGCCTGCGAGCCCGTCCTCGAGCAGCGCGTCGCGCTCCTTGTCGGAGTACACGTACTCGTGCGCCGAGTTGGTCCACTTCAGCCGGTACAGCGGGGGCATCGCGAGGTAGACGAAGCCGGCCTCGATGAGCCCGCGCATGTAGCGGAACAGCAGGGTGAGCAGCAGCGTGGTGATGTGCTGGCCGTCGACATCGGCATCCGCCATCAGCACGATCTTGTGATAGCGGGCCTTGTCGATGTCGAAGTCCTCGCCGATGCCCGTGCCGAAGGCCTGGATCATCGCCTGGACCTCTTTGTTGGCCAGTGCCTTGTCGAGGCGTGCGCGCTCGACGTTGAGGATCTTGCCGCGCAGGGCCAGGATCGCCTGTGTGTGCGGGTCGCGCCCCGAGACCGCGGAACCGCCGGCCGAGTCGCCCTCCACGAGGAAGATCTCGCTGATCGAGGGATCCTTGCTGGTGCAGTCCTTGAGCTTGTCGGGCATCGCAGCCGACTCGAAGACGCTCTTGCGACGCGCGGTCTCGCGCGCCTTGCGTGCCGCCATGCGCGCGGTGGCCGCGTCGATCGCCTTCGTGATGACGCGCTTGGCCTGCACCGGGTTGCGCTCGAGCCAGTCGCCGAGCTGGTCGCCCACGACCTTCTGCACGAACGACTTCGCCTCGGTGTTGCCGAGCTTCGTCTTGGTCTGACCCTCGAACTGCGGCTCGGACAGCTTCACCGAGATGACGGCGGTGAGTCCCTCGCGGATGTCGTCGCCGGTGAGGTTGTCGTCCTTCTCCTTGAGGAGGTTCTTGTCGCGCGCGTACTTGTTGACCAGGGTCGTCAGCGCCGCGCGGAAGCCTTCTTCGTGCGTGCCGCCCTCATGCGTGTTGATGGTGTTCGCGAAGGTGAAGACGTTCTCGGTGTAGCTCGTGGTCCACTGCATGGCGAGCTCGAGAGAGATGTGGCGCGTGGTGTCTTCCGACTCGATCTCGATGATCTCGTCGTTGACGACATCGGCGTGCCGCACCTTGTTGAGGTACTCCACGTAGTCGACGAGACCGCGCTCGTAGTAGAAGTCGTCGTAGGGCTGGCGCTCCTCGGACCCGCCTCCCTCGGCGTCGGTGACGTACGCCGACCCGGGGCGCTCGTCCGACAGCGTGATGCGCAGTCCCTTGTTCAGGAAGGCCGTCTGCTGGAAGCGGGTGCGCAGCGTGTCGTAGTCGTAGTGCACCGACTCGAAGATCGTGTCGTCGGGCCAGAACTCGATGACCGTGCCGGTCTCTTCGGTGGGCTGGCCCTTCGCGAGGGGCGCCTGCGGCTGCCCGCCGTCGCGGTAGGACTGCCGCCACACGTACCCTTCGCGCTTGACCTCGACCTCGAGGCGCGTCGAGAGCGCGTTGACGACCGACGAGCCGACGCCGTGCAGACCGCCCGAGACGGCATACCCGCCGCCGCCGAACTTGCCGCCGGCGTGCAGCACGGTGAGCACCACCTCGACCGTCGACCTGCCCTCGGTGCGGTGGATGCCGACCGGGATGCCGCGGCCGTTGTCGACGCAGCGGATGCCGCCGTCGGGCAGGATCGTGACGTTGATGGTGTCGCAGTAGCCGGCCAGTGCCTCATCGACGGAGTTGTCGACGATCTCGTAGACCAGATGGTGCAGGCCGCGCTCACCGGTCGAGCCGATGTACATGCCCGGGCGCTTTCGCACCGCTTCGAGACCTTCCAGGACCTGGATGTCGTCTGCCCCGTACGCGTTGGGAGCCTTGTCGGGCGTTTCGGGTTCCTCGGAAACGTTATCGGGGGTGTCAGACGTCATCTTCGCGAGGGCTCCAAATCCTTCGATGGGGGCCCTGACAGTCTATCGGGTAACGGCCCGATCACAGCGCTCTACGCCCCTGTAAGGGGATGAAAGATGCTCGGATGACTCCGAACGTGGCTTATCCGTAGGTATCGCGCGGACCGCGGCCTGGAATCGTTCTGGGACCCCATTTCCAGGAGGGGACGTCGGGCCCGATGAAGCGGACCGAGTCGACCTTCGCCTCGGGGAAGCGGCGGACGATCTCCGAGAGGATGTGCGCGCGCATCAGCTGGAGCTGTTTCGCCCAGGCCGTGGAGTCCGCCTGCACCGTCAGCGACCCCTCCGAGAACGCGACAGGGCGGGTGTGCCGTGCGGTGTCCTCGCCGGCGACCTCGGCCCACGCGCGGACGACGTCTTCACGGGCGAGCTGGCCGTTCCACCCGGCCTCGCGGGTGAGGTCCGCGATGACGTCACCCACGCCGCGGGGGTCGCGCCCGGGAGCGAAGGGGATGTTCTCGTCGTCGACGGTGCGGCGGCGGCGCTTGCGGAACGACCGCGCCGAGGGCTCGAGTCCACGCAGCCGCAGGTACGTCGCGATGGTCTCGGGCACGTCCGTGCGGTCGGGGACACCCCCGGTAGCGGGGCCGCCGACGGCATCCGGCGACTTCTGGGGCTCGGCGCCCGGGCCGGCCGAAGGATCAGGCATCCGCCGCCTCCGCGTCCGCGGGGTCGAGGATGCGCCCGGCCTCCACCCGGACCATGCGGGCCCGGAGCCCCTCCGGCACGTCGCCCTCCACCGCGGCGGTCACGACCACCTGCTCGTAGCCGGCGGCGAGCTGGGCGAGACGGGACCGGCGGTCGGTGTCGAGCTCGGCGAACACGTCGTCCAGGATGAGCACCGGGTCGCCGAGGCGTGAGTCGGCACGCAGCAGCTCCGCCGACGCGAGGCGCAGCGAGAGAGCGACGGACCAGGACTCGCCGTGCGAGGCATAGCCCTTCACCGGAAGTCCGCGGATGCGCAGCAGCAGGTCATCGCGATGCGGACCCACCAGCGTCAGCCCGCGTTCCAGCTCGGACGTGCGCTTCGCCGCCAACGCCTGGCGGAAGAGATCCGCGATGCGGTCGGCGGAGGAATCCGCGGGCTCGCCGGGCGCCGCGGACGCTGACACGGCCGATCCGGAGCCGGCGTCGCCGTCCTCATCGCTCACCGCGCCGGCGACCGAGAGCGCCCACTCGATCTGCGGGTCATGGTCGGCGCCGGCGATCGCGGTGTACGCGGCGGCGAGGGGCGTCGCGAGATCGGTCGCGAGCGCGAGTCGGGCAGCGATGAGCTGCGTGCCGAGCGAGACGAGCTTGTCGTCCCAGACGTCGAGCGTCGACAGCGCGTCGCCCCGGATGCCCCGCGCCTTCGCCGATTTCAGCAGCGCGGTGCGCTGCTTGAGCACGCGATCGTAGTCCGCGAGCACTCCCGCCATGCGGGGAGCGCGCTGCACCAGCAGCTGATCGGCGAAACGCCGGCGCGCCGACGGATCGCCGCGGACGATCTGCAGATCCTCGGGCGCGAACAGCACCACCTGCGCGTACCGGGGCAACTCGGTCGGCTTCACCGACGCACCGTTGACCCGCGCCTTGTTGGAGCCCTGCCGGTTGACCTGGACCTCGAGCTGCACACGACGGTCGCCGTGCGCCAACCGGGCGCGGATGATCGCGGCATCCGCTCCGTCACGCACCATCGGAGCGTCGTTCGAGACGCGATGCGAACCCAGTGTCGCGAAGAACGCGATCGCTTCGGCGAGATTCGTCTTGCCCTGACCGTTGCGGCCGACGAAGACGTTCGGCCCGGGCCCGAGCTCGACGTCGGCGGCCGCATAGTTGCGGAAGTCGACCAGACTCAGGTGCTCCACGATCACCGGATAAGCCTAGTGATCGGCGCCGACGCCGGGATGCTGGTCAGCGCAGCAGCAGGTTGGGCTGCAGCAGGTACCTGAACGATTCCGAACCGGCGCGATCGACCGAGGTCTGCGGGGTGATCAGCACCGGGCTGAGCTTGTTCGCGTTCTCGCTCGAGGTGAACGTGATCCGCACGAACTCGCTCTTGACCGCACCGAGCGACTCGAGCAGGTACTGCGGGTTGAGGCCGAGGGTCACCTCGTCGCCGCCGAGGAGCGTCGCATCGACCGACTCGGTCGCACGCGCCTGCTCGGTTCCCGACGCGTCCATCGAGACGCTGTCGGCCGTGAACGTGAACCGCAGCGGCGCGGAACGGTCGAGCACCAGCGACACGCGGCGCACGGCTTCGGCGAGCTCTGCCGTGTTGACCACCGCGTGGTGCTCGGTCTGCGCGGGGAAGAGACGCCGCACGGGCGGGAAGTTGCCCTTGATGAGCAGCGACGTCACGGTCTTGTTGCCCGCGGTGAACGCGATGATCTCGCGATCGCCCGAGCCCGAGAAGGCGATGGAGATGTCACCGCCGTGCGCGAACGTCTTGCCGACCTCGGTCAGGGTGCGCGCCGGCACGAGCGCCGTCGTCGACTCGTCGGCGGCGGTGCCGCCGCCGTCCCACGGGATCTCGCGGAGTGCGACACGGTAGCGGTCGGTCGCGACCAGGCTGAGGCTCGTGCCCGAGACCTCGAGCTGCACGCCGGTGAGAACGGGGGTCACGTCGTCGCGCGACGCGGCGAACGCCACCTGCGCGATCGCGGTGGCGAAGTCCTCGGAGGGAACGAGGCCGGAGTCGCCGGTGACCTCGGGGATCGCGGGATACTCCTGCACCGGCATGGACGCGAGGGTGAACCGTGCCGAGCCGCAGGTCAGCAGGATGCCACCGTCGTCGTCGACCTCGATCTGGATCGGGGCGTTCGGCAGACGGCTGGCGATGTCGGAGAGCAGCCGGCCGTGGACGAGGATCGTGCCCGGGTCATCGACGGTCGCGTCGATGGTGGTGCGGGCCGACGCCTCGTAGTCGAACGCTGCGAGCGAGAGGCCCTCGGCGGATGCCTCGATCAGCACGCCAGCGAGGATCGGCTGCGGATTGCGCTGCGGTAGAAGCTTGACGACGAACGATACGGCTTCGCTGAACACATCGCGATTGACGTGGAACTTCACGAACGCTCCTCTGCAGCGGGCCCACAGGCTACGGGCTCGGGGTTCTCATGCTAGTGCCAGGCTCCGAGATTGCCAGTCCGGCTCCGTCCGGCGCGGAGCTCTCCACCGCCAAGGTGATCGGACGGGTTCATCAAAGAGATTTCTTGTCATGGTGTTAACGACTGTGGAAACTGTGGACAACTCGCGCGTTGCCAGTCGGGACAGGGAAACCACAAGAGTGTGAGTTGTGGAACGGCTGCGGAGGGACGTCGGGAAGACGGATGCCGCGGCTCCCGGCATCCGCAATCCATCCACAGGCTTCCCCCGCTCGCTCACAGGGGTTTCCGCAGGCTTGAAGAGTTATCCACAGGTTTTCCACACTGTGCAGAACCGGAATGATGGCCCTGTGCGCGGCACCTGTCAAGAACTTCTTCGGGCATATGCAGAGATGGGCCCGCGCGTCGTAACGCGCGGACCCATCGAGGGGTGTAAGCGGATCGTCAGCGACCGTTGCGGCCGAGCTGAGCGGTGATCTCCGTCACCTGGTTGTAGATCGAACGGCGCTCCTTCATGAGCTCGCTGATCTTCTTGTACGCGTACATGACGGTGGTGTGGTCGCGGTTGCCGAACAGCTGGCCGATCTTGGGCAGTGACAGGCTCGTGCGCTCGCGACACAGGTACATGGCGATCTGGCGTGCCGTGGCGACGGACTGCGAGCGGCTCGAGCCGTACAGGTCGTCGACGGTGAGCTTGAAGTAGGCGGCCGTGGCCGTGATGATGTCGGTCGGCGAGATGACGTTGGCGTCATCTTGATCGACGATGTCGCGCAGCACGGTCTGCGCGAGCGACATGTCGAGAGTCGAGCGGTTGAGGCTCGCGAACGCCGAGACGCGGATGAGAGCGCCCTCGAGTTCGCGGATGTTCGATGACACGACGGTCGCGATGTACTCCATCACCTCGTCGGGGATGTGGAGGCGCTCGGACTGCGCCTTCTTGCGCAGGATCGCGATGCGCGTCTCGAGGTCGGGCGCCTGCACATCGGTGATGAGGCCCCATTCGAACCGGCTGCGCATGCGGTCCTCGAAGCCCGTCAGGTGCTTCGGCGGCACGTCGCTGGTGATCACGACCTGCTTGTCGTGGTCGTGCAGCTGGTTGAACGTGTGGAAGAACGCCTCCTGCGTCTCGGCACGCCCCTGCAGGAACTGGATGTCATCGATCAGCAGGATGTCGACATCCCGATACCGCGCTTGGAATGCCGAACCCCGGTTGTTGGCGATCGAGTTGATGAAGTCGTTCGTGAATTCCTCGCTCGACACGTACCGCACGCGGATGCCGGCGTACAGGCTGAGGGCGTAGTCGCCGATGGCATGGAGGAGGTGGGTCTTGCCGAGCCCGGAGTCGCCGTAGATGAACAGTGGGTTGTACGCCTTCGCCGGCGCCTCGGCGACCGCGACGGCCGCCGCATGGGCGAATCGGTTGGACTGGCCGATGACGAAGTTGTCGAACGTGTACTTCGGGTTGAGGCGGGTGTCGCTGCGCGAGACGGATGCCGTGTCCGCCGGCTCGTCGAGGTGCGGGCGCCCGATGGGCGCGGCCGACGGGATGACCTGCGCGGTCGACTGGATCGGGATCGGCGCGGTGAGATGCGCGTCCGCCAGATCCGGATTGACGACGACACGGAACGTCGACGCCGGGTTCTGCCCGTCCTGCACGACCCGCGTGAGAGCCTCGAGGATCGGCGCGCGCATGCGCTTGGTGAACTGCGCGGCGGTCAGATCATTGGGAACGTCGAGGTACAGCGTTCCCCCCATGACACCCTGCGGCACGGCCAGGCTGATGAAGCCGTGGAGCTGCGGGGTGATGCGATCGTCGCGCACGAGTTCGTCCAGTACGGCCGTCCAGACCGGAACGTCTGGAACTTCGTGCGGTGTCATGGCCCCCCCGGGTTGTCGATGTTTCCACCGGAAGCCGCGGAAACGTCGGTCCAGGCCTGTGGATAACTGCCGGAGCCACGCTAGTCAGCGGGCGTCGCGTGAGCAAACTCCACTGTAGATCCGCCCTGCGTGTCGGTGCCAGGGTCGAATGCATCCTCGGTGCATAATGACACGTTCTGCGCTCGGTTTGAGTTATGAGGCGACACGACGTAGCCTTAATCGGTTGACTTATGCCTTCGTGGCAGTCGCCCCTGTACACACGTCCCCGGTCTCGAGCGTCCCGGTGACACCTGATCGGAAGTAGTTCCCATGAGCAAGCGCACCTTCCAGCCCAACAACCGCCGCCGCGCCAAGAAGCACGGCTTCCGCGCCCGCATGCGCACGCGCGCCGGCCGCGGCATCCTCTCGGCTCGTCGCGCCAAGGGGCGCACCGAGCTCTCGGCCTGAGCCGAGCGGTGCTCGGGAGGCGGAACCGACTCACCCGCGGAGCGGAGTACAAGGCCGTCGTCCGTCGGGGCCGTCGGTGTGCCGGAGCGCACACCGTGACATACGTGAACCGCGCCGTGACCGATGGTCCGGCGCGGTTCGGTTTCATCGTCAGCAGGCAGGTCGGTGGCGCCGTCGTGCGCAACACCATCCGCCGTCGGCTCAAAGCCCTCTGCTTCGAGTCGCTCGAGACTGTCGCTGCCGGCGATGACATCGTGATCCGCGCTCTGCCGAGCGCGGCCTCCGCGTCGTTCGCCGATCTGCGCCGCGACGTCGAGAAGTGCCTGGCGCGGAGGACCCGATGAGCGTCCTGCCCGGCTACGCCCTCGGCGAGGCCGAGTTCTCGGCATCCGATTCCCTCCGGAGCGTTCCACTGCTCCCCCGCAACGCCGTTCTGGCGTTACTGCACGGATACCGTGCCACCATCTCCCACACCTACGGCGACGTCTGCAAGTACTACCCCTCGTGTTCGGCGTACGCCGTCGGCGCGGTGCAGCAGCACGGAGCCGTGAAGGGCGCAGCGCTCACCGCAGCGCGCCTCGCCCGATGCCACCCGTGGGCCGTCGGCGGCGTCGATGACGTGCCGCCCCACAAGCACTTCCGGCACGAACTGACCCGTCATGGGTTCGTCGTGCCTGCCCCCACCGGAAAGGACTGATCCTCCACATGGATCTCATGTCAGCCCTGGCCTCGACGCCTTCGCCCACACCCCCACCGACGGGCGGCGGGTTCGATCTCTTCGGGATAATCCTCTGGCCCCTGAAGTGGGCCGTCGAGGCCGTGCTCGTCTTCTGGCACTGGTTCTTCACGGCCATCGGCCTGCCGGCCGCGGACGGCATCACCTGGGTGCTGTCGATCGTGGGCCTCGTCATCGTCGTTCGATCGGCGCTCATCCCGCTCTTCGTGCGCCAGATCAAGAGCCAGCGCAAGATGATGGAAATCGCTCCTGAACTGCGGAAAGTTCAGGAGAAGTACAAGGGTAAGAAGGACCAGCTCTCGCGTGAGGCCATGAGCCGCGAGACGATGGCGCTGTACAAGAAGCACGGCACCACTCCGGTGTCGAGCTGTCTGCCACTCCTCGTGCAGATGCCCGTCTTCTTCGCGCTGTACAGCGTGCTGAGTGACGTCACGAAGCACTACAACCTCGGAATCGGTGGCGTCGGCCTGCTGAACGCGGAGCTCACCGCCGAGTTCTACAACGCCAAGCTGTTCGGTGTGGCGTCGCTTCACGAGACGCTGATCGATGCCTTCAACACGGGCAACACCCCCGCGATCATCATCCTGATCACGCTCGTCGTGCTGATGATCGCGTCGCAGTTCTTCACGCAGCTTCAGATCATCTCGAAGAACCTCTCCCCCGAGGCCAAGACCGGCCAGGCGTACCAGATGCAGCGCATCATGCTCTACGTCCTTCCGCTGGGCTTCATCTTCTCGGGCGTTTTCTTCCCGCTCGGCGTCGTCATCTACTGGTTCGTGTCGAACCTGTGGACGATGGGCCAGCAGTTCCTCGTCATCCGCGAGATGCCGACTCCGGGCTCGGACGCGGCCAAGGCCCGCGAAGAGCGTCTGGCGCGCAAGGGCAAGGCACTCGATGCGTCGGGCAAGGTCGTGCCGATGGAGAAGTACCTCGCCGAGCAGCGGCGTCTGTACGAAGAGGCCGAGAAGGCCAAGGCGGCAACCCCCAAGCGCCAGCAGCCGGTGAGCAAGCAGCGCGCCAAGAAGCAGGGGCAGAAGCCTGGCCAGAAGCCCGGCGCTGCGCCCGCTGCGGAAACAGACTCCGGCGGCTCAGCCGGCTCCAGTTCCTGACCCGACGTCACACACGAGGATCACGCCATGACCACGTCCCCTGAGTACGCTTCCGTCGATACGCGCGAGGAGCGGGTTCCCGCCACCGTCGCGCAGCTCGAAGAGGAAGGCGACGTCGCCGCTGACTTCATCGAAGGCCTGCTCGACATCGCCGACATCGACGGCGACCTCGACCTCGATGTCCGTGCCGGCCGCGCCTACGTGTCGGTGGAAGCGCCCGCCGGCGGGTCCGTCGCCCTGATCGCCGCGCCCGACACGGTGCAGGCGCTGCAGGAGCTGACCCGTATCGCGGTGCAGAACCGCACAGGCCGGTTCTCCCGCCTGATCCTGGATGTCGGCGGGTCGCGCGATGCGCGCCGCGACGAGCTCACTGCGCTCGTCGACCGTGCGATCGCCCGACTGGACGATGGTGCGTCCCAGGCCTCGCTTCCCGCGATGTCCAGCTACGAGCGCAAGGTCGTGCACGACATTGTCGCCGAGCGCGGCTTCGTGTCGGAGTCGTACGGCGACGGCGCCGACCGTCACACCGTGATCCGTCGCGGCTGAGCCGCACGTTTCACGTGAAACATCCGCTGTCGAGTGTGACGGGTCGTCGATGATCGAGATCGAGCAGGAGCCCGCGGTTGCCGCCGAGATCTTCGGCGACCGCATCGAGGTCGCCCGCCACTTCGCCGCAGCACTTGGCGCACACGGCGAAGAGCGTGGACTGATCGGTCCCCTCGAGCCGCCGCGGTTGTGGTCGCGGCATATCCTCAACAGCGCCGTGATTGCGCCGCTGTTCTCGGGTCGCGTCGGTGACGTGGGATCGGGCGCCGGGCTTCCGGGTCTGGTGCTCGCCATCGCCCGGCCCGACGTGGAGTGGATCCTCATCGAGCCGATGGAGCGACGCGTCGCGTGGCTGTCGGAGCAGGTCGAGACGCTCGGACTCGACAACGTCGAGGTGGTTCGGGCGCGCGCCGAGGACTGGAAGCGCGGGCCGGTTCTGGATGCGGTGACCGCACGGGCCGTGAGCGCGCTGCGCACCCTGGTGCCGATCACCGCTCCCCTGGTGCGCGACGGTGGCGAACTCATTCTCCTCAAGGGAACGAGCGCCACGAACGAGATCGAGGCGGCCGAAAAGCAGCTCCGCAAGTTCAAGGTGACGAACGCGCGCGTCGAAGTCATCGGCGAGGACCTGCTCGAGGAGCCTTCGCGGGTGATCCGCGCCACCGTCCGCTGATTCCGGTTCGGCGTTCCGGGAGTGTGGGCTGTGCGCCGTTGTCGCGTGCCCACGGATCGGATGTGCTGAAAGTGGCGTCCCTAGGGCGGTTCGGGCTTCCCTTCCCCGACGCGCATCTGCCTCTGCGGGTGGCAGCTGACCACAGTCACGGCACGCTTACGCGGCCGAATGCGCCGCGCCAGTGGACATGTTTCACGTGAAACACCCCGTGTGACCAGTCTCAGCCTGTGTCACGCTCGACGGACTGACGGCTGCGCCCATCTCGCGACGAGGTGCCGAAACGATACCCGCCGCACTCGTACTCATCCGTCCGGAACGAGGTCGGGTGTTCCGTCCGGAACGAGGTTGGCTGCTCCGCCGGATTGGAACAGCGGAAGCTGTCGCACTTCGCGGGTTCGTGCGGTTCGTGCCAGAAGCCGCGGAGCATCGGTGTGGCAGGCGACGAACTCGGATCCTCCCCCGCGCGCGGTGGACGGGGCGACGCCGCGCGCGGCGCCGTCTGATGTGTCAATCAATACGGTCGCCTGACTGCGCGGGCCGCTCCGCTCGGGCGGCGCGCGCGACGGATGAGTATGCACCCGCCCCACCTGTTGGAGCACCGACGATTGGTCGTCGAGTGCACTGCTGGGGTGTGATGCGCCGGAGTCACAGGTCACCGAAGCAGCCTCCGGCGAATAGGGGCTCTTGAGTTGTCGCATTTCCTGCGACTGGTAGAGGAGCAACCGCATAGCCGGGCTCTCGAAAGGCGACGGGCTCAGGCCCTCCCCCGCGCGGTGCACGAGGCTCGGTGCAGTCGGGTCACCGGCAGGTGGGTTGGCAGGTAAGGGCTCCTGCCCGTGCGGGCCTGGTTCGCGCGGGGCGGCGGGCCTGGCGGGGTGAGCGTGTGCATCCGACGTACCCGTTGCGGCACCGACGATTGGTCGCATCCGGTGCTAGGTGTGCGCCGGTGCGAGCGCCCTGGTCGCTCGCTCGTAGCGTGCTTGGGGATGTTTCACGTGAAACATCCTTCCCATCGACGAGATCTGACGGACGGTCGACATTGGAGGCCTGATCGGCGGTGGCTTTGGAGGAGGGTGCAAGGGGCGGCCGATTGCTTGCCCGGGGCGGCAGTTCGGATGGGTCGCGTTCTACGACATCACTTGCCTGCAGAGTGCGCGACGGTTGGTCGGCGGGAAGTCGTGGAGCGACTTGCCTGCACGAACGAGCGACCGGTGGGCGACGAGTTTGCGGGCATGGTTCTGGAGGACCATGCTTCTCCCCCACGCAGGGCGGTGTCCGATGGGATGGAAGGCGACGCCGTCGTCGATGGGATCATGAACGTCGTCGCTGCGAGTCGGTGGTCGGTGACGCGTGACGGCCGACGGCGCTCGAAGTGCTCGCGCAAACCGCCGTGCAGCCGTTCACGGCGTTTTCGACTGGTCGACGGTTGGAGTGGTGACCGTTGCTACCCGGAATGACGGCGCGAATCTGTGGTTGCGTTCGTGGGACGGGGTTCACAGCTCGGCATTCGCGTCAATCAGCCATCCGTGGGAGCGCGTATGGATGCGATGCCCATGCTGTGACGGTCGTGCTGGCGTGCACAAGTGTGAGCCGCGTCGGCGGGTTGATCGACGGTGAGGCCGCCCCTCGGATGCCTCGCGTCAACACTCCACTCTCGCTCGACGCGAGCGCGCTTGTTGGTCCCTGGTGCGGCGGTCGCTGGACGCGCCCGGCGACCGAGCGAGCTGGTGGAGGGATCGGGCTGGCACCGGCAATGGGCCCGAACTTCCCCGTCACCGCGCTTCTCCCCGTCGCCGCGCTTCTCGCCGTCTACAGCTCTGACTGATGGTCCAGCAGGCGCTGCTGCGGTTGGTGGTGCCCTGGATGTCAGGGCGTGCCAACTGCCGGTGCGTGTCGTCGATTGCAGCGGCTCGACAGCCTCACAGGAGGCGCGGTGACGCCCGTTGGGAAGTTTGGGTTGATGTGTGGTTCGGTGCTGTCGTGGCGGAGATTCCCTGGGATGACGGCGCGGAGCCGGGACCGGTGGCTGAACGATGGCCGGATCGGATGTTTCACGTGAAACAGAGCGCTCCCGCCACCTGCCGGGTTGTTGCCATGCGCCGTCGCCGCCGGTGGCGCCTCGGCAGCGGCGCGAGCCGGTGCTTGGCTTCGTGCCGTGGGCGGCGCCCCGAAAGCCTCACGGGAGGCACGGTGGCACCTCTTGGGCACGTCGGGTCGATCTTGGTTCGGTCCTGTTGTGAAGCGGAATCGCCGGGTTGACGATGCCACCCGGGTCTGGTGGCTGACCAACGGTGGGAAACGAGTGTTTCACCTGAAGCAGTCGCTCTACTGCGCCGAAGGTGGCCGCTATCTGCCGTCGCGTTCGGTTGACTGTGGGGGCGCGCGGCGCGACCCGGTGCCTCTTGCGCGCCATCGATTGCAGCGGCTCGAAAGCCCCACGCCAGGGGTGGTGGTACCCGTTGAGTGCTTTGGGTTGATCTGCGGTGCGGTCGTGGCGTGGCCGAGAATCCCTGGGATGACAGCGCGAGCCGGCGCTGGCGGGCCGAGTACTGGCCGGAACCGAGCGTTTCACGTGAAACAAGTGTCCCCTGAGGCGGGGTGACCGCTATCTGCTGTCGCGGTCGGTGGTGCCACGAGACGCGGTGCGGTCGGTGGCGCCTCGGATTGTGGCGCGAGCCGGTGCCTGGTTGTGCGCCGTCGCCCACAGTGGGCCGCAAGCTCGCACGAAGGGTGGCGGCACCCGTTGGGCACTGCGAATCGGTCTGCGGGTCAGTCCTGTCCTGGCGGAACCTCGCTGGGATGACGATGCGACCTGGGTTTGGTGGGCTGAACAGTCTCGCGCATCGAGTGTTTCACGTGAAACCATCGCTCTCCTGAGCTGACGTGTCGACCGCGATCTACCGTCGCGGTCGGTGGCGCCTCGGGTGCCGCGCGAGGCCGGTGCCTGGGTGCGCGCCGTAGATTGCAGCGGCTCGAAGGCCTGACAGGAGGCGCGGCGGCACCCGTTGGCAGTTGGGTTGATATCGGATTCGTTGCTGTCATGGCGCAGACTCCCCTGAGATGACGGTGCGATCCGGTGGTTGGTGGTTGAACGATGACCGAATCGTATGTTTCACGTGAAACACTTCCCGGGCCGGCGCGTGGTCGACACGTGTCGCCGCGGTCGGTAGTGCCTGCGGCGCGGAGCGGTGCGAGCCGGCGGGCAGCGCGCGGGCCACGGTGACTCACAGAGGTGGTGTAAACACCACGCATCCGCCCACTGACGATTCGCCATCGCTAGTCGTCGGGATCTGGACTGGGTGGCGGTACGAACCGATCTTGGCTGGCGATGGGTGGTGGGCCTTGGGTGGATGTTTCACGTGAAACACCCTGCGCTTGCAGAGTCAGACTGATGTGTGGCGATCGTCGCTGTGGTCAGTCGTGGCTTGGGTGAGGGTGCAACTGGTGAGCGCGACGCCGCGGCCGTGATTCGAGCGCGTCGCGTGAATCATCCGTGGCGCGGCTGTGGGCGGTCAGGGTGAGCCTGCGGTCTCGTTGTCGCACGAGACGCCAGGGAGAGACCGGCAGCTATCTACGCAGGACGGCGGTCGCGGCTCGATGTGATCGCGAGACCTGTCGCTTGATGAGCACTGACGGGTGGGCGCTGTCAGATGCCGTGCGGATGGCCTGCCGTGTGCTGATGCACGGCGCGAACCGGTTGCCGGCTGCGCGGCGGCGCCTTCGCCGCGACTCGAGCACTCAGCGTAGAGAGCCGATGCGCTCCCTCCACGGGTGATGGTTGACCGTCGTGCGCGGACACATCTACTGGGTGACGGTGCGAACCGGTGTGGGTCGCGCTGGGCAATAGCGGCAGCCTGATGTTTCACGTGAAACACCCACGCGCGCTGTGAGTACAGACTTCGGGGTGCGATGCGCCGTGGTCGTCGCTGCTGCTCGGACGACGATGCGGTCGGGTGTGCGGTGGCAGTGCCACACCGGAGGCGACGCGACTACGTCGTGTGAGCCACTACTACCGCCCTCCCAGGCGCTGACGGCCGTCTGCGGGTCTGCCGGGCTTCGTCTGCGCTGAGGGAAGAACCCTCGGCAAATTGCGTGTCAAGGCGGCCGCCACTCGTTGCCTTACGCGAACCGAGTTCTCCCAGCATCGATGGACGGGCGGCACGTGCTGTGGTTGTCGGTCGTGAGGTGCACGATGCTGCAAAAGCGGTTGCCAGCTGCACGGCTGTGGCCGCCGCGGATGTCTCACGTGAAGCCAACACCACTGAAGAGCGCGGTCACATCGGCAGCATGTGCCGTCGTTGTCAGTGGCTGCTTGGCTGACGATGCGAACTGGTGGCAGGTCCGGCGGTGCCTCCGACGGGCGTCGCACACATTGCTTGATCCCCGAAGGCCGCCGATCTAAACCATGGCCGTTGGCTGGCGGACGTGACCAGGCTGCAGCTCGGGTGTCGGTACGGACGGGGCGCTCGTTGTTGGACGGTGGCACGGCTCGGTGTTTCACGTGAAACTACCCGGGCTCGCTGCGCTGAAGGAGGGGGCATATGCGATCGTTCAGCGCGGTGCATTGTGGGCCGGCGGTGCGAAGCTGCCTTTAGTTGAGCGGCTGGGCCGCAGCCCGAAGATCTGCAGGGACACTCTTGCTCGCCCATGCTGAGCACTGACGGTTCGCCAGCGCTGCAGTCGTGGCCTGAACGCCCTCGAATCACGGTGCGAGCCGGTCGCTGCGGCCATGTTTCACGTGAAACGGCCCGACCGCCACCGAGCTGACGGATCGGCGTGTGCGATGGCGCATGGGGTTGCTCTGTTGGTCGGGTGGGGTAGACGAGCGCATGCTTGTGCGGCGGCGCCCGCAGCTTGATGACCTGTACGGACACTCCTGCTGACCCACACTGAGCAGCGACGGTTGGCTAGTGGCCCCCTGTCATGGTCTGAACGCCGTCGAATCACAGCGCAAACGAGTCGCTGCGGGACGGGGATGTTTCACGTGGAACACACGGTCGCCGGTACCGTGAAGTCACGGATCGGCGTACATAGCGGTGTGCCTTCTTGGGCGGCGGTGCGAATCGAAGCGCGGTTGTGCCGTGGCGGCCGCGTCTCGAGGCTCCGCAGGGACCACTCGTGCGCGCCCACTCAGAGAGCTGACGGTTGGTCAGGCCGCGGTGCGGTCGTGTCCGAATGCCGCCGAGTCACGGTGCGAGAGGGACGCTGCGGCATCGATGTTTCACGTGAAACACCGGCCCTCTCGACCTCGCGCGTCGGCAGATGGTCGTGTACCGCGGCCCCGGCCGTACAGCGGAATGCGGCGGGCGTGGCGAGCGAGTGGGCCGGTAGCGTGACGATCAGTGTGTGCTCGGAGTTTCACGCGCTGCGAGGCCACCTCCGTTGCTGGTTGGGGGCGGGGTATCGGTATCACGTCGGAAGTGGACCTTCGGTGCCTGGTGTCGAGCCGATCCGTGGTCGAGGGTCCCCACGGGTGTCGCCTCTGTATTCGAAACAGAGGTGTATGGCGTCCGGCATCCTCACGCGTGCTCCCGCAGATGGCGAGCTCGCCACGCGCGTCGAGAGTCGACAGAGTGCGTTGGCGCCGCAGATCGCATCCTGCGCGGCGACCGCGGGGTGGATGCACAGTGTTTCACGTGAAACGCCGTGCACGTCTGCGCACAGATTCGCCCGCGTTCGCAGCTCATTGCTGATCGGGGAGGCTCGATTCCACGGTTCGGCCGGACGGTGACCACGACGCCCCGGAGGCGCGATGCCCTGATCGGTCGGCGGATGCACCGCGGACGACGGTGAGTCGCCGATAGCGGTCCGACAGGAAGGTAGGGGTGGTGGTGCTCGTTGAAGAACATGTGCACGGCAGGAGCCGCCAATGACCCGTGCTGATCGCGACGTGACCGTCGCCCCGTATCAACTGACGAACACGTTCCCTGGGCTGAGCGGTCGAGTGGCCAGGAGGAGTACGCACGTCAGCGCGAGCAGCTGTAGGAACCTGGTGCTGGGCGACCTGGCGGCCTACAAGTCGACGTGGATCCCCGTGTCGTCTGCGATCCGGTGAAGGCGTGGATGCCGGTATGCAATTGTGGCGGTCGCGAGCCAGGGGACCTTGTTTCGGAGGCCCGGCTGGTCACGCAGCAGCAGGCGCGTCGGCTTCGGTAGCGACGCGCTGCAGTTACGGGCCGTGGTTACGCCAGGAGATCGGTGTCGGCAACGGCGGTGCCAGTGAGGCGTCAGGTGTCATCGTCGTCGCGAAAGAGACCTTGGCGCGCGTCGGCGTGGGACACCGGCGTATCCGACCCCCGCGACCATCGCGCGCGGGGCCGGGGGAAGATGGTCCCGGCATTCGGCCGCGGCTCGAGCGCTCGGCCCGCCGCATCCCCCACCAGCACCCTCCTCCCCGAGGAACCCCCAGTGAAGGACACGGGTCCTGTGACGGGACAACACGGCCGTGCCCGAGGTCGTCCATCAAGGGGCCTACAGGTGCGGTCTCCGGTGCGCGCCCGCGAACTCGAACCCCGACAGCCTGCGCCTGCGGGCGACGAGACCGGGCTCCGCGAGGTCTTACAGATCCCCGCAACAGGCCGGAATTCACCCAGCGCCAGTATCCGCCGGGACTCGCAGCGGCTAAGAGAGCAGACACACGCGGATCTAGCGCACCATGTTTCACGTGAAACACCCGCACCCAAGGACCCCGCACGTCCCTCCGTGCCAGGTGGGGTCAGGCGGGGCGGTGGATTTCGGTCCATCGACGTGAGAGACACGTGCACTTCTGCGGAGTGTGACCTCCGCACCGATACCGATGTCGACGCAGCAACGGGAGCGACCTTCGAAGCGGGGGATGGGCTCGAATCGCACACGCCCGTCGGGACCGCGCCGCCGCTGTCACAATCGGGCGCCGGGCTTCCCGTGCAGCGGCGGGTTAGCGCCGCCGACGGGGTCATGCGATGTTGACTAGAGGCGATGGCAGTCCCGCTCGCAACGGTAAGGAACGCATGAGTAACTGGCTCCGACGGCTGGGGATGGGGGGAAGGCGGGATAAGGTGGAAGGCGATGTTGAGCGGCGCGCGCAAAGGGGAGAGTTTCACGTGAAACAACCCGACGAGACCGAGGCTCAGGCATCCTTCTCGTCCAATCGCCCGCTCACCGCGCTGGCGACAGAGTCTCCGTCAGCCTCCACGGACCACAGCATCGGATCGCCACCAGAGGCGTCCGGCGCAGCAGAGTCCGCCACTCCTGGGGTCCTGTCTACAGATACCGCGCCCGAGTCTGCAGTCGAGCCTCACATCAATGACGCGGGCCCAGACGTCGCCGACGCGTCCGCTGACATCATCCGCGAAGAGGACTCGTCCATGTCTGCCGATGTGACTCTCGCCGCCGCTGAGGTCGCAGCGGGCGAGGACGTCACGCCGGGCGAGGACCTCACGCCGGGCGAGGGCCTCACGCCGGGCGAGGACGTCACGCCGGGCGAGGGCCTCACGCCAGACGAGGAGCCGGCGGACGCGACGGACACCGACGCCGATGTCGCGGCCGACGATTACGATGGTCCGGCATCCGACGCATCTCCCGACGTCGCTCCCCCCGTCGCCACGGAAGAGAGCACCCCCGCCACGCAGGAAGAGGACTCCCCCATCGCGCAGCACGACGGCGTCACCATCGGGCACGACGAAGACGACTCGCCGATCGCCCGCGAACTCGCAGACCTGACGGCGCGCCGCAAGGCGCTCGAAGAAGCCGAGGTTCAGCTCACGGGCCGTACGCGCGTGCTCACGGTCTCGAATCAGAAGGGCGGCGTCGGGAAGACGACCACGACGGTCAACCTGGCGGCGGCCCTCGCCGAGCGCGGCGCCCGCGTTCTCGTGATCGATCTGGATCCGCAGGGCAATGCCTCGACGGCGCTGGGCGTGCCGCACACCGCCGACATCCCGAGCGTGTACGACGTGCTCATCGACGAATTCCCCCTCGCTGACATCATCCAGGTCAGTCCCGAGTCCCCCAACCTGCTGTGCGCACCGAGCACCATCCACCTCGCCGGCGCTGAGATCGAGCTGGTGTCGCAGGTCGCGCGGGAGCACCGGCTGCGCGTTGCCGTCGACGACTACCTCGAGAAGCACGAGGGACAGCTGGACTTCATCCTGATCGACTGCCCGCCCTCGCTCGGTCTGCTCACGATCAATGCCTTCACCGCGGCCACCGAACTGCTGATCCCGATCCAGTGCGAGTACTACGCGCTCGAAGGGCTGAGCCAGCTGCTCGGCACCGTGCGCATGATCCAGAAGCACCTCAACCCGCGGCTGCAGCTCTCGACGATCATGCTGACGATGTACGACGGTCGCACGCGTCTTGCGCAGCAGGTCGCCGATGAGGTGCGCGAGCACTTTCCAAAGGAGGTGCTCGACACCGTCGTTCCTCGGTCTGTCCGGGTCTCTGAGGCGCCGAGCTTCGGGCAGTCGGTTCTCGCCTACGATGGACAGTCGGCCGGCGCCATCGCCTACCGCGAAGCGGCTGTCGAGATGATCCGGCGCGACAGCGCCTCGAATGAAAGGGGCGACTGATGGCTGCGAAGCGCACAGGGCTCGGCCGCGGAATCGGCGCATTGATCCCGACCAACGAGCAGGCTGACGACCGCCCCTCCGATGTCTTCTTTCCCCGTGCCGTCGCCGTCGACGAAGCCCCACCAATCGAAGCGGTCACGGCTGATACCGAGGGGAACCTCGTCGAGGTCCCCGGGGCGCGGCTCGCACATATCGACCCGCACGACATCGTTCCCAACCCGCGTCAGCCGCGCACGAATTTCGACCACGAGCACTTCGCGGAACTCGTGCACAGCGTGCGCGAATTCGGGGTCCTGCAGCCGGTCGTCGTCCGCAGCAACGACAAGGGCGAGTACGAGCTCATCATGGGCGAGCGCCGCACTCGCGCCGCCCGAGAAGCCGGACTCACCTCGATCCCCGCCATCGTGCGCGACACCGCCGATGAGCACCTCCTGCGTGATGCCCTCCTCGAGAACCTCCATCGCTCCGAGCTCAACCCGCTCGAAGAGGCATCGGCGTACCAGCAGCTGCTCGAGGACTTCGGCATCACCCAGGAAGAGCTGGCGACGCGCATCGGCCGCTCGCGGCCGCAGATCAGCAACACCATCCGGCTGCTGAAGCTGCCGATGCCGGTGCAGCAGCGCGTGGCCGCCGGTGTACTGACGGCCGGCCACGCCCGCGCGATCCTGTCGCTCGAGGACGCCACGGCAATGCAGCGCCTCGCCGACAAGATCGTCAACGAGGATCTGTCGGTGCGTGCCGCGGAGGCCGCGGCGAAGCTGCCGGATGCTTCGCCCACGCGTGCGGCGAAACCTCAGGCGGGTTCGCGCCGCGCGCATCTCGATGAGGTTGCAGAAAGGCTTGGCGATCGCCTCAACACCCGCGTGAAGATCTCACTCACGGCAAGAAAAGGCCAGATCGCAATAGATTTCGCGAGCATCGAGGATCTCAACCGAATCCTGGGAGAGCTGGGAGAGACCGGCTACGGCCCGGCCTGATGCCGGGGAGTCTCCCACCTGCCGGGTCGGGAGCGCCTTGCGTCAGGGGTGGGGCTGTGCGCGCCGCGGCGCGGAAGACTCCGCTTGCGCTGCACGACGCCGCAGGAGCGCCGTCTCGGCGTCGTTGCCCGGAAGCGCGGCGGCCTCGAGGAACGCGGCAGCTGCGGCATCCGTGTGCCCGAGGCGCTCGAGCAGCTCGGCCCGGACAGCCGGCAGCGGGCGGAAGCCCGACAGCTCGGACGCGAGCGCGTCGACCTCGACGAGGGCATCTTCCGGGCCTGCTGCCATCGACAGCGCCACCGCACGGTTGAGCCGCACGACAGCCGACGGGGCGAGGGCGTCGAGCGCGTCGTACAGCCGGAGGATGCGCGCCCAGTCGGTCTCGGCGAACGTCGGTGCCACGGCGTGGCATTGCGCTATGGCCGCCTGCAGGCCGTAGTAGCCGAGACCGCGGGAGGCGGCATCCGCTCGCGTCATCGCTTCGTTGCCGCGCGAGATCGCCGAACGATCCCAGCGGCGGCGGTCCTGCTGTTCCAGGGTGAGAGGCAGACCGTCGGCGTCGATGCGCGCGCGGAACCGGGACGACTGGAACTCCATCAGCGCGATGAGCGACCAGATCTCTGGTTCGCGGGGCATCAACGCCGCGAGCTGACGGCCGAGTCGCACAGCTTCGCGCGCCACATCCGGGCGCAGCAGCCCCTCCCCCTCCGTCGCCGAGTACCCCTCGGTGAAGAGGAGGTAGATCACCTGGAGCACGCTCGCGAGGCGGGCCGGTCGCTCCGTGCGGTCCGGCACCTCGAATGGCACGCCCTCGTCCGCGAGTGAGCGTTTCGCGCGGACGATCCGCTGCTGCACCGTCGGCACCGTCATGAGCAAGGCACGCGCGATCTGCTCGGTGGTGAGGCCGGCGACCGTGCGCAGCGTCAGAGCGAGACGGGCCTGCGCGGGGAGGACGGGGTGGCAGGCGACGAAAACCAGTCGCAGCACGTCGTCGTCGATACGGTCCGGGTCGGCATGGTCGGGCACGGTGTCCAGCGTCTCCGCCTGCAGTGCGTCCGTCACGAAGAGGGGTTCCCGCTGCGTCAGCCGCTCCCGCCTCCGCCATCCATCGATCGCACGCCGCTTGGCCACCGACATGAGCCATGCACCGGGAGTGTCAGGGATGCCGCTGACAGGCCAGCTCGCGAGGGCTTCGACGAGTGCCTCCTGCGCGAGATCCTCCGCCCACGAGAAGTCCCCCGTGTGGCGGGTCAGCGCCGAGACGATGCGTGCGGACTCGTCACGCCACACCGCCTCGACGGCGCGCCGGGAGTGCCCGTCGTCGGAGGTCATGCTCTCAGCGTAGGCGGGGTGACCCCCGGTGTCGGAATCGCAACGTACCCTGGATTGGTGGCGAACGAGGAGCACACCCTGCGACGGCGAGCGAGCCTGGAGCTGCTGCGCGCGGAGGCCGCGGACGAGCTCTCGGTGCTGGTGCACGAGCGGCTGCGAGCCGGCGAAGACCCGTGGGAGTTCATGGACGAGCTGCCGACCGTCGATGAGCTCGTGGTGTACCTGCTGCGTGCGGAGAACATAGCCGCCGATGGCGGATCGCGTCCGAACGCCAGTCGTCACTATCGGGTCCTGCGGCAGATCGCGCTGGAGTATCCCCCGCTGACGAAGGCGGTGTGGTCGCTTCTGGGCGACGCCAACACGCACCGCCGGTGGGACCCGACGGTGCGTGCGGAGGCGAGCTGACGCCCGCGGTCACGAGTTGGCGGCGCGCCACTCCTGCTCCTTGGCGACCCACTCGTCGCTCTGGTCGAAGTCGCTGATCTCGTTCACACGCCGAACCTCGAGCGCCGTCCCCGGACCCAGCGGGCACTTCCGGGCCCAGTGCTCGGCCTCTTCGCGCGAGGACACCTCGATGATCCAGAAGCCGGTGAACACCTCGCGCGCCTCTGCGAAGGGTCCGTCGGTCACGGCCGGCGGCACCGAATCGAAGTCGACGCGGAAGCCCTCCGCTGCATCTGAGAGTCCCTCGGCGCTGAGGAAGACCCCGGCTTTCTGGAGCTCCTCGTTGTAGGCGCCCATGGCGGCGTACGCCTCGGCCATGTCGTAGGTCTCGGGGTCGAACGCGGCTGCCGCCTCGGCACCGACCTGCATGATGAGCATGTAACGCATGGGGTTTCCCTTCCGTCGGGGCTGGGCCCGGTGTCGAGGGCCCGAGTGGCCCCTTCACTCTGTGCGTCGAACAAGCCTCGCGCAGATCGACATCGATCGACAAGAAGATACGACGGGTTTTGGATGTCCTGAGCGGCATACAGTGGAAACACCAGATGAAAAAGGAAAACCCCGCCGGCAGAGCCGGCGGGGCTTCCTAAAACTGAGAGTGTGGCCTCAGCCGATGTAGGCGGCCAGGTCCTTCTCGAGCGCGAACTTCGGCTTGGCGCCGATGATCGTGGTCTCGACTGCGCCCTTATTGAACACCTTCATCGCGGGGATCGATGTGATCTGGTACTTCATCGCGAGATCGGGGTTCTCATCCACGTTGAGCTTGAGGATGGTGATCTTGTCGGGGTGCTCCGACTGGATCTGGTCGAGGACGGGCGAGACCATGCGACACGGGCCGCACCACTCCGCCCAGAAGTCCACGAGTACCGGACCCTCGGCCTGGAGCACGTCCTGCTCGAACGTGGCGGAGGTCGTCGACTTGGCGGTCATCTGTGTTTCTCCTTCGATGGAAGTCTGTCGGTGGTGTTCAACAGCACCGGCAGCGGGATTGTTCCCGGGCGTGTCGCGACACCGCGGAAGGTCAGACCGCGCTCACCTCAGGCAAGCCGGCGATCTGGTCGCCCGAGACGTCCGGATCGCCCGCCTCGCCCAGCGCGGCCAGGTAGTGCTCGAGGTCGAGCGCTGCGACCGTACCGCTTCCCGCGGCGGTGACCGCCTGGCGGTAGGTGGGGTCGATGACGTCGCCGGCGGCGAACACACCCGGGACCGAGGTGCGTGAGGAGCGGCCGTCCACCCACACGGTGCCCTCGGGCGTGAGGTCGAGCTTGTGGTGCACCAGGTGGGTGCGGGGGTCGTAGCCGATGGCGACGAACACGCCGTCCAGTGGGAGCTCGCGGGTCGACCCGTCGACAGTGTCCTTCAGGACGATGCCGGCGACGGCGTCTTCACCGAGGATGTCGACGACCTCGCTGTTCCAGACGAACTCGATCTTCTCGTTCTTGAACGCCCGCTCCTGCATGATCTTCGAGGCACGCAGCTCGTCGCGGCGGTGGATCACGTACACCTTCGACGCGAACTTGGTGAGGAACGTCGCCTCCTCCATCGCCGAGTCGCCGCCGCCGACGACCGCGATCACGCGCTCGCGGAAGAAGAAGCCGTCGCAGGTGGCGCAGTACGACACGCCACGACCAGACAGCCGGGACTCGCCCTCGATGCCGATCTTGCGGGGAGCGGAACCGGTCGCGAACACGATCGCGTCGGCCTCGTGGCTCGCGCCGCTGCCGAGCATGACCTTCTTGACGGGGCCGTCGATGTCGAGCCCGACGACGTCGTCGTAGAGCACCTCGGCGCCGAACCGCTCGGCCTGCTCCTGCATCTTCGCCATCAGATCCGGGCCCATGATCGCCTCAGGGAACCCGGGGAAGTTCTCGACCTCGGTGGTGTTCATCAGCTCACCGCCGGCCTCGACGGAACTCGCCACGACGAGCGGATTCAGGTTCGCCCGAGCGGCATAGATCGCCGCCGTATAACCTGCGGGACCGGAGCCGATGATGATGACCTGACGCACGTGCGCACCTTTCCTCGTGAAGCCTTGCGAAGCGTTCCGCGACGGACGCGATGGCCTCGGATGCCTCAACACATGGTAACCGCGCGGCATTCCGTGCTACGCCCCCTTGCGGGCGCGGCGAGAGGCCGGGTGACGAGCGTCGCGTCCTGCCCGTCCGACGCGAGCCGGGAAGGTCAGCGCCTGCCGGGCAGGAACCGCCGCACGAGTCCGGTGGCGACAGAAAGCTCCGGTGCGCGCAGCAGCGCCAGGACCGCGGCGTACACCACGAGCACGACCATGCCGATGATCGCAGCACCGACCGCGCCGAGTACCTTGTCCGAGACCGTCCACCCGTCGACGCCGCCGAGGAGCTGGAACATCAACCATCCGACGGCCGCGGCGGGCACCGCGGCAAGGGCGAAACGGCCCAGGGCGAGCAGCCATGAGCCAACACGCAGCCCACCCAGCCGCCGTTGCAACAGCCACGTCGCGACGACGACCTGCACAACACTGGAGAACGACTGGCCAAGTGCGACGGCGGCGACGAGCTGACCCGCGGGGAGTACGCCTTCGTGGAATGCCCAGAGAGCGCCCCACGCCGTCAGCACCACGAGGGCGCACTGGACGATGGTGAAGAAGAACGGGGTGCGGGTGTCGTCGTAGGCGTAGAAGCTCCGCTGAACCACGAACAGCACCGCGAGAGGGATGAGGCTGACGAGGTAGCAGAGCAGGACACCTGCGGCATCGATCGCTTCCTCGGTGCTGTTGGTGAAGATGCGCGAGGCCGGAACCGCAGCGACGGCCAGCGCCGCCGTCGCGCCGACCACGAACAGTCCGAGGGTGCGAATGCTTCGGCCGATGTCGCCGCGTACCTCTTGGTCCCGCCCCGCCGCGGCGTGTTCGCTGAGCTGCGTGAAGTAGGGGGTGCCGATCGACAGCACGATGATCGAGTAAGGGAGCATGAAAAGCAGCCAGGCGTTCTGCGCGACGAAGACGCCTGGGTCGCCTTTCGGGATCTCCGACATCACCTGTGACTGGACGAGACCAGCGAGCTGACCGGCAGCGACCATCAGGAACGTCCAGCCGGCGAGCTTGCCGATCTGCCCCAGCCCGACGCCCCTCCACCCGAAGTCGGGCCGGATGTGCAGACCGGTCCGGCGCCAGAAGGCGAAGAGGATCCCCGTCTGCACGACGATGCCGAGGGTGGCTGTGCCCGCCAATACGGCGACCATCTCGGGAGTCCACTGGGTCGAGGACCCCGCGGGACCGAAGAGCCAGATGAACGCGAGGAAGCCGACGATCGAGACGATGTTGTTGACGATCGGCGCCCACGTAAACGGGCCATAGACCCGACGGGCATTGAGCGACTCACCGACGAGGGCGAACAGGCCGTAGAACAGGATCTGCGGCAGACACCAGTAGGCGAACGCCGTCGCCAACGCTTGCTGCTGCGGCGGGTATCCCGGCGCGTAGAGAGCCACCAGCCAGGGAGCCGCGACGGTGGCGAGCACCGCCGTTCCCAGGAGGACGACGGTGCCCAGGGTGAACAGCTTCGAGACGAACGCGCGGCCCCCGTCGTCATGAGCAGCGGCCTTCACGATCTGCGGGACCACGACCGCGCTCAGCAGACCGGTTGAGATGATCGCGTAGATGTTGTTCGGAAGCTGGTTCGCGATCGCGAATGCGTTGCCGCCCGCGGTCGTCGCACCCACTGCCGACACCAGCACGACCGCGCGGAGGAAACCCGTCAGTCGCGAGACGATCGTGCCGGCGCCGATGAGAACGCTCGCGCGCCCGATGCCGCTCATCGCCGCGGCCCGTCGCTCGAAGCGGAGTCGGCCGCAGTCTCGCCGTCCACCGGATCGTTGCCGTCCACCGGATCGTTGCCGTCGGTCGCAGAGCCCTCGTCGACCGGAACCTCTTCACCGGTCACGCCCCCTTCACCGGCTCCATCCCCAGACGCCCCCGAGCGCTCACCCGGGCCACCGGCATCCGTTCCCCGGCGCCGGCGGCGCATGCGCAGCACGGTTCGCACGATGCCGACCACGAGGAGGGCGCCGACGAGCACGGCGAGCGCGGCGATGCCGGCGGCCTCCCAGTCGGCGTAGACGTTGACGTCGACCGACTCCGGCTGGCCGATCGCGACGAAGGCGGGGCTGCGCAACTGGAGGGTGAGCGTCACGTCTCCGCGCCCGACCCTCGCCTGCACCGGCACCTCGACCCGCGTGTTGCTCTGGGGCGTCGCGACCACGGGGGTCTCGCTCTGAACGTCCAGACGGAGGTTGTCGCGTGTGGTGTAGAGCACCAGATTGACCGGGTACGGCAGATCGTTGCGCACCCAGAACCGCAGTGCGGCGCTCGAGCCGTAGAGATCGCTGGGACTGGTCGGCAGCAGCGAGACCGACGTGAGCGTGCCGGCGGTCTCGGTGCGGTGGTCTGCGAGTGCGGTCGGCCACGTGTCGTCGCCGATCCAGGCGACGCCGAGCAGCTGCAGGATGTCGGCGCGCTCGGGCCCGGTGAGCAGCGACGGCTGATCGAGGATCGTCGCGAACCGAGCGATCTCGCCTTCCTCTCCGACGAGAGCGGATGCCGCAGCCGCCCGTTCGGCGGATGCCTCGGTGCCCGCGAGCTCGACCTCACGCGCCTCACTCGCGGCGATCGTGGCGATGGTGCGAGGAGTGACGTTCGGAGCCGACAGGGCGGCCGAGATGGCGGCCCCGAGTTCCACGCGCGAGCGTCCGTCGCCGCGCCCGACCGTCACGAGGAGCGGGCCGTCCGCCTCGGCGGCTGCGAACGCGAGGTACGCGGTGGCGGTCGTCAGCGGCGCTCCGCGGAGCCACGACACGTCGCTCTGCGACGCCGCGTCGAGGGCCGACGAGATGTCGCTGTCGTAGACGAGCACCTCGGCGTCGCCCACCTGACCGTGTGCCGAGACCGTGCGACCGTCGGCGCCGGCCTCGGTCGTGGCCGACGGGAGGACGGTCGCCGTGGGGGCGCCGTCGCTGCCGAGGTCGCCGAGTCGCGTCACGATCTCGGTGTCGGCCGTGCCGTCGGCCGGCCAGTAGACGCCCGGGCGGCTGGCCGGTCCGACCGCGAGGAGCGCGTCGGTGCTGGGCAGTGCGTCGCCGGGCTGCGGTGTCGGTGTCGGCGTCGGCGTCGGCGTGCCCGGGGGCGTCGAGGTGGGCGTCGGGGTGGGAGTGGGCGCAGCGAAGTTCGACGGCGACATGTAGGCGGTCAACGACGTCGGGGCGAGTGGCTGCGGCAGGCCGGCCTGCAGCTGCGCGGTGACATCGGCGTCGCCGAACTGGAGCGCGAAACGGGAGTTCTGGATGCTCTCGAGCCGCGTGAGCCACTCGAGCGCGGATTCCGGCGCTGACGTGCCGAGCACGCGGATCGCAGCGGGCACGGCGGGATCCACCGCGAGGATCGCCGACGTGCCGGTGACGGCGTCGAGCTGGTTGGTCAGGTCGCCGTCGGGCGCCGTGAGCTCGGCCAGCTGCTCCGCGGTGAGGAGCCCTTCGTTCAGCCCACCGGCGGTGATCGGCACGATCACGCCGATGCCGACGTCGGTGGCGTCGTCGGCCGGCACGACCATCGCGCTGGTCGAGCTCACCGTGCCGGAGTCGCCCTCGTACGACGCGGCGAGCGGGTATACGCCCGGCGCGAGGCCGCTGAGGGCCGGGTCGTCGGCCGCGACGGTCATGCCCCGCACCTGGAACGAGCCGGGCTCGACGGCACTGAGCGCGTCCGAGGCGATGGGCTCGATGGCCACGGTCGAGTCCGTGCCGTCGAGCCACGCGTCGAGCGCGTCGCGGTCGGCGAGCGGCGTTCGCCCGAGCGAGAGCGTCACCGTCGACGGCGTGACGGCGGCATCCGTCCCGTTCTGGAGCGAGATCGAGACGCTCAGCGCATCGCCGGGGCGCACGATGCCGTCGGCCTGCGGCGACAGCGTGAACACGGTGGTGCCCACCGGAATGCTGGCGGTGGGGCTCGGTGACGGCTCGGGGATCGCCGCCATCGCGGCAGCTGGGAGCAGCAGCCCGGCGACCACCGCCACCGCCGCGACGGTGGCGGTCACGAAACGCGGGGCGCGGCGCGCGGGGCGCTGCGGGGCTCGCGGTGGGGTCACGATCATCCTGTCGGGGGTTCGCTCCTGTGCGATGGCCTGACCGCACGATCGACTGCGATTCTACGGTGAGCGCCTCCGAGCCCGCCCGACGCCGGGCCGGGCAGGCCGTCGCTGACCGGTCTGCTCCTCGCGGGCGCACCGGCGCGGTTGAATGGACTCGTGCTCCCCGAACCGGATACCCGCCTCTGTCGTGACCTCGCCGGCGATCTGCGCGACGCCGGCTTCACCGCCGAGGCCCTCCGCGACGCGTGGGGCGCTGCGGCGGACGACGCGATCGCGCGCGGGTTGCGGTCCCCGGCGTCGCGCGGCCTCGGCGATCGCGACGACGCCCTCGCCGTGCTGGGCAGACTGCTGGTGCTCGGGATGCCGCAGCCCGCGCCATCCGTCGACCGGGCGCTGGTGCGCGCCGGCGCCGATGGGCTCGCGCGACTGGGCCTGGCGACGGTCGCCGAGGGCGAGGTCCGCCCGCTCGCGGTGGTGCGGCCGCAGTCGTACGCGGACGCCTCCGGATCCGGACAGTGGTGGGTCGCGAGCGACCTCGACGAGGCCGCGCTCGGCGGACCGCTTCCCGAGGACCACGTGCTCGGAGTCGGCGGCGCGTCGCTGACACTCGCCGGCCTGCAGCTGCCGACGCCCGCCCCGCGCGGGCTCGACATCGGCGCAGGATGCGGGATCCAGGCGCTGCGCGCCCGCGCGCATACGGCGAACGTCGTCGCGACCGACATCTCCGCGCGCGCCCTCGGATTCACCCGGCTGAACGCGCTCCTCAACGGCATCGATGGCATCGAGGTGCGGCTGGGGAGCCTGTTCGAGCCCGTCGCGGGCGAGCAGTTCGACCGGATCGTGTCGAATCCGCCGTTCGTCATCACGCCGCGGGTCGCCGATGTGCCGGCGTACGAATACCGCGACGGCGGCATGGTCGGCGACGACGTCGTGGCCGCGTTCGTCAGTGGCGTGGGCGCGCATCTCGCGCCGGGCGGCGTGGCGCAGCTGCTCGGCAACTGGGAGACCCGTGACGGCATGCCCGGCCTCGAGCGCGTGCGCGGCTGGGTCGCGTCGTCGTCGGTCCCGCTGGATGCCTGGGTGGTCGAACGCGAGAGCCTCGACCCGCTGTCATATGCCGAGCTGTGGGTGCGCGACGGGGGCACCCTCGCCGGCACGCCGGGTTTCGCGCGGCTGGTCGACGCGTGGCTCGACGACTTCGCGGCGCGAGGGGTGACCGAGGTCGGCTTCGGCTACCTGCTGCTGAGGCGTCCGGCCGAGGGCGCGCCCACGCTGTCGCGCTACGAGTCACTGCACACGGCGCTCGCCGGCGACGGCCTCGGCGCTCACCTGGCCGCCGCCCTCGACGCCCACGACCGCTTGGCCGGCGTCGACGACGCCGGGCTCGCGGCATCCGTCTTCGTCGTGGCACCGGACGTCACGGAGGCGCGGCACCATCTGCCCGGCGCCGAGGACCCCACGGTCATCGAGCTCCGGCAGGGCGGCGGCTTCGGCCGTGCCCTGGGCGTGGACCCGGGCCTGGCGGCGCTCGTCGGCGCGTGCGACGGCGACCTGCCGATCGGAGTGCTGGTCGATGCGATCGCCGACCTGCTCGAGGTCGACGCCGCGGCGCTGCGTGCCGATCTGCTTCCCCGCGTCCGCGAGCTCGCTTTCGCCGGATTCCTGCGGCTCGCGGAGTGACCTCGGCCGCTCCCACTGGTCGTTGAGCGAGCGAGGAACGAGCGAGACGAAACACGCATCCGGTCGCAATGAGCTGGCTCGAGGCGTTTCGTCTCGCTTCGCTCGCTCAACGACCGGGCCGTAGGCTGGAACCCATGCTCAACATGGCCGAGGGCATTGTGCGCCTCGGCGCGCTCGCCGAGTCCCCCGTCGTCGCCACGCTCGCGCGCGCCTTCGCCGACGCCGGGTTCGACCTCGCGATCGTGGGCGGTCCCGTGCGCGATGCACTCCTCGGCCGACCGACGAACGACCTCGACTTCACGACGGATGCCCGCCCCGACGACATCCTCAAGATCGTGAAGCCGGTCTCCACGGCGCAGTGGGACATCGGGCGCGCCTTCGGCACCATCGGCGCCCGCGTCCGCGGCGAGCAGGTCGAGATCACGACGTACCGAGCGGACAGCTACGACGGGGTCACCCGCAAGCCGACGGTCGAATTCGGCGACACCATCGAGGGCGACCTCGTGCGCCGCGACTTCACCGTCAACGCCATGGCGCTGCGGGTGCCGGGGCAGACCCTGGTCGACCCGACCGGCGGCGTCGAAGACCTGGTGCGCGGCATCCTGCGCACGCCCGCGGATCCCGCGGTCAGTTTCGGCGACGACCCGCTGCGCATGCTGCGTGCCGCGCGCTTCGCCGCGCAGCTGGGGTTCGCCGTCGACCCCGCCACCGAGGCGGCCATGGCGGAGCTGCGGCGCACGCTCGAGATCGTGAGCCCCGAGCGGATCCAGGCCGAGCTGGTCAAGCTCCTCAGCACCGACGACCCGGTGCGCGGCATCCGTCTGCTGGTCGAGACCGGGCTGATGGGCGAGTTCCTCCCCGAGATCCCTGCGCTGCAGCTCGAGGTCGACGAGCATCACCATCACAAGGACGTGTACGAGCACTCGCTGACGGTGCTGCGCCAGGCCATCGATCTCGAGAAGACGCGGAACCCGGATGCCGCACCCGACGTGCCGCTGCGGCTCGCCGCGCTGCTGCACGACATCGGCAAACCGGCGACGAGACGGCTCGAGCCGGGCGGCGGGGTGACCTTCTACCATCACGACGTCAAGGGTGCACGCCTCGCCCGCAAGCGGCTGCAGGAGCTGCGCTTCGACTCCGCGACCATCTCCACGGTCAGCCGGCTGATCGAGCTGCACCTGCGCTTCTTCGGGTACTCCGAGGGCGCCTGGACCGACTCCGCCGTGCGCCGCTACGTGCGGGATGCGGATGCCGAGCTCGAGCGTCTGCACATCCTCACGCGCGCCGATGTGACGACCCGAAACGTCAAGAAGGCCACGCGCCTGGCCCGCGCCTACGACGACATCGAGCGCCGCATCACCGAGCTCGCCGCCCAGGAGGAGCTCGCCTCGATCAGGCCCGAGCTCGACGGCAACCGCATCCAGGAGGTGCTCGGCATCCCACCTGGTCGTGAGGTCGGCGAGGCGTACCGGTTCCTGCTCGATCTGCGCCTCGACGAGGGTGTCCTCGGAGCGGACGAGGCCGAGCGGCGCCTCCGCGACTGGTGGGCGACGCGGGACTGACTCCGTCTTGGGTGCCTAGGCCGTCATCCGCCGCGGGGTGCCTAGGCCCCCGAGGTGCGCAGATGCGCACGCACCCGCCCGGCGAAGGCAGGGCAGCCGGCTGCGATGAGCGCGCGAGCGAGACGATCGACGGCGCCGCGCGTCTCGGCGCCGTCGCGGCGGGCCAGCTCCAGGGCGACCTGGCGGACAGCAGCGCCGGCGAGGTCGTCCACCAGGCAGAGGAATTCGTCGGGCGTGGCGAGTTCGAACGGGAGGAGGTCGGCGTCCGGGGTCTCGCGGGCGCGCGACGAGAGCAGGACGTGCGCTCCGCTCATGACGGCTGCATCGTGTGCGGTGGAACCGTCCGGGAGGGCGTCGATATCGACATCCACGTCCGCCTCGGCCAGCTCGTCGAGCGCGGCCACGAGGAGCTCACGCCGCCGCCGCGCGGAGGCGCCGCGGGCGGCCGGGTCCCGATCCCGCCAGATCCGGACCGCGTCGGCCACGACCGCGGCGGAGGAGTGCAGCTGAAAAGCATGGGTCTCGTCGCGGACGAGCGCCAGCCATTCGAAGGGAGTGCGCACGGCGAGGACGTCGGCGTCGACGAAAACCCGTTGCAGCACCAGGTCAGGCTACCTGGCGCCGCCTATCGGTCCGCTTCGAACTCGTCGTCCAGCTCGCGCAGGGCGTCGAGGGCGGCGCGTCGATCCTGTGCGCGCGTGCGGCGCAGCGCCAGGACGTCGTCGGTGCGCAGCCGTGTGTGGCTTCCCACCTGCCGGGCGGGCAGTTCGCCGTTGCGCACCAGCTTCATCAGGGTCGGCCGCGAGACGCCGACCAGCTCGGCCGCCACGGTGGTCGTGAGCTCCTCGGGAAGGGTCGTCACCGATACGGATCCCCGGGCGAGTCCTCTCAGCACGTGGACGAGGAATGCGCTCACGTCTGCCGGCACGCCCACACGGGAGCCGTCGCCGGCGACCAGCGCGAAATCGCGTGTGCCCAGGTCTTCCGTGCGCCGCACGAGTTCGGCGGCCTGCTCGCGGAGCCCCTCTTCGACGAAGACGGTTCCGTTGCTCAACAACACAGTCATGAGGCCCCCCGACCCGTGACGCGCCGTCAGATCCAGCGCCGCACCCATCCATGATATGCGGCTGCACTTACAGGTGAATGCTTTGCAGATACATCTGCAACGCGCTAGCGTCGGCCGGTACCGACTGGCCGATGGATGGGACACGACACAGGTGGATGCGGTAGCGCTCAAGCGGACCTGGGCTCAGGTCGCGGCCCACGGGGACGCGGTACCCGGGTACTTCTATGCGCACCTCTTCCTCGCCCACCCCGAGACCCGCGATCTGTTCCCGGTCGCCATGGCCGCCCAGCGCGACCGGCTCGTCAAGGCGCTCGGCCACATGGTCAGCAACGTCGACCACGTCGGCGACGTCGTCGGCTACATCGAGGACCTCGGGCGTGATCACCGCAAGTTCGGCACCATCGCCGGCCACTACCCCGCCGTGGGCGCATCGCTGCTCGCGACGCTGAAGCACTTCCTCGGCGCCGCGTGGACCCCTGACCTCGCGGCCGACTGGGCCGAAGCGTACGGCCTGATCGCGACGACCATGATCACCGCGGCCGAGGCGGTCGAGTCCGAGCCCGCCACCTGGGCCGGCGAGGTGATCGCGACGGAACGGCGGGGGATGGATGTCGGGACCGTGACGATCCGGCCCGACGACAGGTACCGTTTCCAGGCCGGTCAGTCGCTCGCCGTCGAGATCCCGCAACGACCGCGCCAGTGGCGATACCTGTCGCCGACCCACGCGCCCCGCGCCGACGGCACCATGACATTCCACGTGCAGCTCGTCGCGGGCGGACAGGTCAGCGGAGCGCTGCTGCGCGACGTCAAGCCGGGCGACCGGGTGCGGCTCGGCCCGCCCATCGGCGAGCTGCTGACGCTCCGCTTCGACAGCGAGTGGCCCGACCTGCTGCTGATCGGCGGCGGCACGGGGCTCGCCCCGCTGCTCGCCGTGCTGGACCAGGTGGCCGGACGCCACGCGGCGCGCGGAAGCGGTCCCCGCGTCGCGCTGTACCACGGCGTGCGGCATCCGTGGGGGTTCTACGCGAAGCCCGAACTCGAGCGCTACGCCGACGCGCCCTGGCTGAGCATCCGGTACGCGGTGTCGGACGACCCGTCGTTCCCCGGACCCCGGGGACTGATCGGCGACCTCGCCGCCGCGGACGGGCCGTGGGACGACCGCCTCGCGATGGTCTGCGGATCGCCGCGCATGGTCGAGCACACCACCGCCGTCCTGCAGCGTGCCGGACTCGACGCGCACCGCATCCGCAGCGAGAAGTACGAAGACCCGTTCACCCAGCACCCCAGCATCGCCGGCGATGAGGCAGTCCCCCCGGAACTCGTTCAGCCGGGCGTCATGCGGGGAATCCAGTAGAGGGCAGACACGAACATGACCGCGACCGAATCCGTATCCATCACCCCGGAACTGCTCCGCGGAGTCTCTTTCGCGGACGAGCGCAGCGGCTATGCCCGCAGCGAGGTCCACGCGCTACTGGCGGCCGCGGCCGATGCCCTCGAGGTCGCGTGGCGCGACAACCAGGCGCTGACCGCGAGCGGCGTCACCACCGAGGAGGGCGAGATCTCCAGTCGCGCCGTCCTGCTGCTCAGCAGTGCACAGCGCATCGCCGACGACGCGGTGGCGGAGGCCGAGTCGTACGCGAAGGACCTCATCGAGACGGCCCGCAAGCAGTACCGCGAGATCATCGAGCGCGCGCAGCACGTCGCCCACTCCATCGAGAAGCAGGCCGCAGCGCACCCCGGGCAGATCGCCGCCGCCGCCGCGGCCCCCGAGAGCCCGCGGGCCGCCGAGCCCTGGGCCGCGGATCGCTCGCCGTCGCTCGCGTTCGATCGACTCGAGGAGCGAGTGCACCTGGGCGGTGGCCATG
>NZ_JBJDRL010000024.1:0-63446 GCF_044987475.1 Microbacterium sp. ZW CA_36 | reverse complement strand
GCGGGCTCCTCGGTGGCGGCGGGCGCCTCCGGGGACGCGGGCGTGGCCGGCGCGGGCGCGGACGCCGGCGCGGGCGGAGTGGAACCGCTCCCGACGACGGGAGTGGCGCCGGTGATGAGCGATTCCCAGGTGGCTGCGGGCTCCGCGGGTGCCGGAGTCGCCGAGGCGGGCGCTGGTGCGATCCCGGGCGTCATCTCCGGTGTCGTCGGCGTCGCACCCGTCGCGGCTCGCTTCGCCGCCTCACGGGCAGCGCGGCGCGACGGGGGAACTGCTTCGCCGTCGGGCGATGAGTCGGGCATCAGGCGGGCTCCTGGGGGACGGGGGTTCCGGGAGGTCGTCCGGTGCTCTTCTCGACGTCGAGCGCTTGCTGGAGCAGGACGACCGCGGCGACCTGGTCAACGATGCTACGCGAAGATCGCTGTGATCTGCCCGAACTGCGCAGTGCCGCGTGCGCCGAGACGGTCGAGAGACGCTCGTCGACGAGCCGCACCGGGAAAGCGGATGCCGCTGCCAGGGCGGCGGCGAAGTCGCGCGCGTCCTGGGTGGAAGCGGTGTCCTCGCCCCGCAGATTCATGGGCAGGCCCACCAGCAGTTCGACCACCGAGTACTCATCAGCCAGCGCCACGATCCGCGCCACCGAGGCGTCGTCGCGTGGGACCGTCTCGACCGGTGTCGCGAGCAGGCCGTCGGGATCGCTCGTGGCGACGCCCACGCGGGCCTTGCCGACGTCGATGCCGAGCCGCCTGCCCCGCCTGAAACCGCTCACCGGCACTGCCCGTTCACGCGCCGAGTGCGTCCTTCACGGCGGTCAGTGCCGCGGCAAGGGCCGCGGCATCCGTTCCACCGCCCTGCGCCACATCGTCGCGTCCGCCGCCGCCGCCGCCGAGGACGCCGGCAGCGCTCTTGGCGAGCACGCCGGCCTTGGCGCCGGCGGTGCGCGCGGCCTCGTTGGTGGCCACGATCACGACCGGCCGCTCGTTGACCACGGCGCCGAGCGCGACGACGGCGGCGTCGGAGGTCAAGCGCTCGCGCACCTGCAGCGCCAGCGAGCGGACGTCGTCGGCGGAGGCCGCCGTGCCGAGAGACTCGGCGACGACGAGCGTGTCGCCCACACGGGTCGCGGCCGCCGCGAGGGCGGGCAGCCGGTCGCCGAGCGCCTTGGACTCGAATGCCGCGATCTTCTTCTCCGCGGCCTTGAGGCTGGCCTGCAGCTCGGCGATGCGCGCCGGCAGCTGCTCGCGCGGCGCCTTCAGCGACGTCGTGAGCTGCGACACGATGGCGCGCTCGGCCGCCAGCGAGCGGAACGCATCGAGGCCGACGAGCGCCTCGACCCGTCGGTTCGACGCTCCGACCGACGACTCGCCAAGCAGGCTGATCAGCCCGATCTCGGCACTCGCCGACACGTGCGTGCCCGCGCAGAGCTCGCGCGACCAGGGGCCGCCGATGTCGACCATGCGCACCGTGTCGCCGTACTTCTCGCCGAACAGCGCCATCGCGCCGAGAGACTTCGCCTCGTCGAGCGGCAGCACCCGCGTGGTCACCTCGAGGTTGTCGCGCACCGCGTTGTTGGCGATCTCCTCGATCTCGGTCTTGGTCGCGTCGGACAGCGCCTGACCCCACGAGAAGTCGAAGCGCATATAGCCGGCGCGGTTCAGCGAACCGGCCTGCGTCGCGGTCTTGCCGAGGGTGTCGCGGAGCGCCGCGTGCACCAGGTGCGTCGCCGAGTGCGCCTGTCGGGCGGCGCGGCGGTTCGCGGCATCCACCACCGTCGTCGCGGGCTGACCCACGCCGACCTCGCCGGTCGACACCTCGACGGTGTGGCTGATGAGCCCGGGAACGGGCTTCTGCACGTCGAGCACCTCGAGCTCGTAGCCGGGGCCGACGATGACGCCCTTGTCGGCGACCTGGCCGCCGGACTCGGCGTACAGCGCGGTCTCGGCCAGGATCACCTCGGCGATCTGACCCACGCTCGCGCGGTCGACCGAGACTCCGTCGACGAGGATGCCGAGCACCTGCGACTCCGCCTCGAGATCGGTGTAGCCGGTGAAGACGGTCTCGCCCTGCGCGCGCAGATCGCGATACACGCTGGTGTCGGCGAGCTGGCGCTTGCGCGCCCGGGCGTCGGCCTTGGCGCGGGCGCGCTGCTCCTGCATGAGGCCGTCGAACGCGGCTCGGTCGACGCTGAGGCCGGCCTCCTCGGCGATCTCGAGCGTCAGGTCGATCGGGAAGCCATAGGTGTCGTGCAGCAGGAACGCCTCCGACCCGGTGAGCGTGGTGCCTCCGGTCGCCTTCGTCTCGGCGAGCGACTCGTCGAGGAGGGACTCCCCCGCCGCGAGCGTGCGGAGGAAGGTCGCCTCCTCCGCGAGGGCGTACTGCGAGATGCGCGCCCAGTCGGCATCGACGACCGGGTAGGCGTCCTTCATCGCGTCGCGGGACGCCTCGAACAGCACGCTGAACGTCGGCCCGTCGACGCCCAGCAGGCGCATCGAGCGGATCACGCGGCGCATGAGGCGGCGCAGGATGTAGCCGCGGCCGTCGTTGGCGGGAGTGACGCCGTCCGACATCAGCATGAGCGACGAGCGGACGTGATCGGCGACGACGCGGAACCGCACGTCGTCCTCGTGGTCCGCGCCGTACGTGCGGCCCGACAGCTCGACCGCCTTGTCGAGAACCGGACGCACCTGGTCCGTCTCGTACATGTTGTCGACGCCCTGCTTGATGAACGCGATGCGCTCGAGGCCCATGCCGGTGTCGATGTTCTTGTTCGGCAACTCGCCGACGATGTCGAAGTCGTACTTCGAGCGCACGTTGGTGATCTCGTACTGCATGAACACGAGGTTCCAGATCTCGACGTAGCGGTCGTCGTCGGTGGCGGGGCCGCCGTCGATGCCGTACTCCGGACCGCGGTCGAAGAAGATCTCCGAGCAGGGTCCTGCAGGGCCCGGAAGGCCGGTGCTCCAGTAGTTCGTGTCCTTGCCGAGGCGCTGGATGCGCTCCTCGGGCAGGTCGGTGAGCTTCAGCCAGAGGTCGTGCGCCTCATCGTCCTCTTCGTAGACGGTGACCCACAGGTCCTTCTGGTCGAAGCCGAGCCCGCCGTCGGCCTCGGGGCTCGTCAGCAGATCCCAGGCGTAGCGGATCGCGCCTTCCTTGAAGTAGTCGCCGAACGACCAGTTGCCCAGCATCTGGAAGAAGGTTCCGTGACGCGGGGTCTTGCCGACTTCCTCGATGTCGTTGGTGCGGATGCACTTCTGGTTGTCCGCGGCACGCGCGTACGGCGCGGGGACGTCGCCTGAGAGGTACGGGATGAACGGCACCATGCCGGCCACCGTGAACAGCAGGGCCGGGTCATCGGTCACCAGCGATGCCGACGGGACGATGGTGTGGCCGTTCTTCTCGAAGTAATCGAGGAAGCGCTGTGCGATCTCGGCGGTCTTCATGCGGGTCCTTGCGTGTGCGTGCGGGCGTGCGTGTGCGGGCGTGTTCGGGCGTCTGACGACGGGCCCGGGGGCGTGCGGGCGGGAGAAGACCCCGAGGTCAGTCGGCGAGCTTGTCGGCGGCGTCTTCGACGGCGTCCGCGACGTTCTCGGCGACACCGGACGCTGCGGCCCGGGCAGAGTTCGCCGCATCGGCGGCGGCATCCCGCACGTCGCCGACCAGACCCGCGAACCGGGCTTCCTGCTCGCGGTACGCGTCGCCCATGCGATCGGTGAACTCCGTGATGCGGGCGTCGACGTCGGCGAGGATCTCGTGGCCGCGCGGGTCCTTGTTCATCATGTGTGCGAGCACGAACCCGCCGGCGATGCCGAACAGGAACCACAGGAGGTTCTTCATGTCACCACTTCCTCGCGGGGCCGCCGGGGCGCGGCATCCCACCATCGTATGCCGAAACGCTCATGGCACGCCCACTGTCCATGACGGTGAGGCGGGGACGACGAAGGGCGCCGGGAAGATCCCGGCGCCCTTCGTTCGTACGACTGCTGTCGCTGGATCTCTCGAAGCGTCAGCGAGCCGCGTAGTACTCGACGACGAGCTGGACGTCGCAGACCACGGGGACCTCGGCGCGCTTGGGGCGACGCACGAGACGGGCCTGCAGCTTGTCGAGCTCGACCTCGAGGTAGCCCGGAACGGGCGGCAGGACCTCGGCGTGACCGCCGAGCGCTGCGACCTGGAAGGGCTCGATGCCCTCGCTCTTGGCCTTGACGTGGATGAGCTGACCCGGCTTCACGCGGAACGACGGGCGGTCGACGAGCTGGCCGTCCACGAGGATGTGGCGGTGCACGACCATCTGACGCGCCTGCGCGGTGGTGCGGGCGAAGCCGGCACGCAGCACGAGGGCGTCCAGACGCATCTCGAGCTGCTCGACGAGGTTCTCACCGGTCAGACCCTGGGTGCGACGGGCCTCGTTGAACTGGATGCGCAGCTGCTTCTCGCGGATGCCGTACTGCTCGCGCAGACGCTGCTTCTCGCGGAGGCGGACGGCGTAGTCGCTGTCCTGCTTGCGCTTGGTGCGGCCGTGCTCACCCGGCGCGTAGGGGCGCTTCTCGAGGTACTTGGCTGCCTTGGGGGTCAGCGCGACGCCGAGGGCGCGGGAGAGACGGACCTTGCGGCGGTCCTGGGACTTCGTTGCCACGAAGTGTTCCTTTCGATGACGCGGCCGTGTCTTTCACGGCCCGCGGACGTATCGCCCTGTCTTCGCCCTGTCCGGACTGCACGCCGGGGCATGCCGGAAGGTAGGTCAGGAAGAGAGGGGATGCCCGAAAACTGCGTTTCGAGCCCCTCAACCTTACCAGACCCGGCGCCTTGCTCTTATGAGTGCCCCGCGGCGACGGCAGCGGCCGCGCGGGGAGCCGCTGCCGGGCGATCCGCCCCGATGCGGAACGCGATCATCGCTCGCCGTCGAGGATGCGGCGGATCTTCTCCAGACGCGCCTGGAGATCGCGTTCGGCACCGAGCGCCTTCGGCTCGTAGTACCGGCGTCCGCGCAGCTCGTCGGGCAGGTACTGCTGCGCGGCGATGCCGATCTCGGCGTCGTGCGGATACACGTACCCCTTGCCGTGCCCGAGTCGCTTCGCACCGGCGTAATGCGCGTCGCGCAGGTGCACCGGCACGCGTCCGAAGCCGCCGGCGCGCACGTCGGCGATCGCCGCGTTGATGGCCAGGTACGCGGCGTTGGACTTGGCGGTCGTCGCCAGATAGGCGGTCGCCTCCGCGAGCGGGATGCGGCCCTCGGGCATGCCGATGAGCTGCACGGCATCGGCTGCCGCCACCGCGATCGGCAGAGCCTGGGGGTCGGCCAGGCCGATGTCTTCCGCGGCCGAGATGATGAGGCGCCGGGCGATGAAGCGCGGGTCCTCCCCCGCCTCGATCATCCGCGCCAGGTAGTGCATCGCGGCATCCACATCAGAGCCGCGGATGGACTTGATGAAGGCGCTGATCACGTCGTAGTGCTCGTCGCCCTGCCGGTCGTAGCGCAGCAGCGCACGGTCGACGGCCTGTGCCACGTGTTCCGGGCTGATCACGGGGACAGCCGCTGCTGCGTCCTCGCCGTCGCCACCCGCCTCGCCACCCGCCTCGTCGTCCTCGTCGTCGTCCTCGTCTTGGGGCGGGACGGCGAGCGAAGCCGCGGCCTCGAGCGCCGTCAGCGCCCGGCGGGCATCGCCCGAGGCGAGGCGCACGAGCGCGTCGCGGGCCTCGTCGCCGAGCGCGACGGCGCCCGACAGGCCCCGGGGATCGGCGACCGCCCGGTCGACGAGCATGCGGAGGTCGTCGTCGGTCAAGGGCTTGAGCGTGAGCAGGAGCGAGCGCGACAGCAGCGGCGAGATGATCGAGAACGACGGATTCTCGGTGGTCGCTGCGATGAGCACGACCCAGCCGTTCTCGACGCCCGGGAGCAGGGCGTCCTGCTGCGCCTTGGTGAACCGATGGATCTCGTCGAGGAACAGGATCGTGGACTGCCCGTAGAGATCGCGCTGGGTGAGCGCCTCCTGCATGACCTCGCGCACGTCGCGCACGCCGGCGGTGACCGCGGACAGCTCGACGAAGCGCCGGCCCGATGAGCGTGCAATGGCCTGCGCGAGCGTGGTCTTGCCGGTTCCCGGCGGCCCCCAGAGGATCACCGACGTCGCGGCGCGGGCCGCGGCCTCGGGATTGGCGAGCGTCACGAGGGGTGAGCCGGGCCGCAGCAGGTGCGACTGCCCTGCCACCTCGTCGAGCGAGGTCGGACGCATGCGCACGGCCAGGGGCGTCAGCCCCTGGAAGAGCGCGGTGGGACTGGTCACGTCACCAGGCTATCCCGCGCCCGCGACACCGGATCGGCGGCGGTTTGGCCGCCGTCGTGCCGCCCCGTAGGATCAAGCCGCCCGGGCGCCGTCCCGAGGGCACACGCCGCACGGCCGGCACGCCGAGAACTTCCTCGGTGGCACCGGGCGAGCGGGCAGGGCGAAGCGCCCGAGACAAGGTGAACGAGGAGGTCACGTGGCGACCGGTGGCAAGAACCGTGATGCGCGGGCTGCGCGGGAGCGCGCGCGTCTGTATGAGGCGCGACGCCAGTTCCACGAGGGGCAGGCGCGCCGCCGCACCCGCGACAATCTGATCGCCGGCATCCTCGGCGGGGTCATCGTCCTCGGCCTCATCGGCGCGCAGACGGCGTACTTCGTCGCCGGTCCGGGTGCCCCGGCTCCGTCACCCTCGTCTACTCCGACTCCCACGGCGACGACGCCGGAGCCGACCCCCTCGCCGACCGCGACGCCGGAGCCGAGCGCGACGCCGGCGCCGACCCCCTGACATCTCCCCTGTCGAGCCGCAACGGCATCGGAGGCGAGGCCTTCCCCGTACTAGGCTGTGAGCCGTCCTACTCCCTACAGACGGCGCGAGCCGCGATGAGGTGCATCCCGTGACTGCCGCAGCAGACTCCCAGCCCGAGACCGACGCCACCGAGCTCCCCGGAGGCGCCGGCAACGAGAACCCGACCACCGTGGACGACGCCGAGACGGCGGAGAACGCGGATGCCGCAGCCCCCGCCGAGGCGGATGTCGCGGCGGCACCGACAGACGTCGAGGATCCAGCCTCCGCCGGCGAGCCCGCCGCGGCCGAGGAGCCCGCTGACGCGGTGGAACCGGCTGAGGTGGAAGAGCCCGCCGCGGCCGAGGAATCGGCTGACGCGGTGGAACCCACTGAGGTGGCGGAGCCTGCCGCAGCTGAGGAATCGGCCCCGAACGAGATGCCCGCAGCCGGCGACGACGCCGCCGAGGGCGCGCCCGAGGTCGTCGACATCGAGGTCGTCGAGGTGGACGTCGTCGAGGTCGTGGACGAGTCCGGCGTGACCGAGGTCGAGGTCGTCGAGGTCATCGTCGAGACGGTCCCGTCCGTCGCCGCCGCCGCGTCTGCGGGTGAACCGTGGGGCCGTGTCGACGACGACGGCACCGTCTCGGTCCGCGAGGCCGACGGGTGGCGGGTCGTGGGACAGTACCCCGACGGCTCGGCCGAAGAGGCGCTCGCCTACTTCCAGCGCAAGTACAACGACCTGGCGAGCGAGGTGACGCTGCTCGAAGTGCGCCACCGCCGCGGCGGGGCATCCGCCTCCGACCTGCGCTCGACCGCCCGCACCATCAACGGCAAGCTGCAGGATGCCGCGGCCGTCGGGGATCTCGCGAGCCTGGTCGCTCGCGTCGCCGCACTTACGAAGACCCTCGCCGCCGAGTCCGAGACCGAGGCCGTCGCCGCCCGCGAGGCCGTCGACGACGCGGTGAAGGCGCGCACCGAACTCGTCGAGAAGGCCGAGGCCCTGGCCGCCCGCGACCCGCGCACCGTGCAGTGGAAGCAGGCGACCACCGAGCTGAACGCGCTCTTCGACCAGTGGCAGGCGCAGCAGCAGAACGGTCCCCGACTGCCCAAGTCGACCGCCCAGCAGCTGTGGAAGCGATTCCGCGACGCCCGGGCAACGGTGGACAAGCACCGCCGCGCGTTCTACGCCGAGCTGGACGAGGCGCACAAGGGCGTTCGCGACCGCAAGACCCGCCTGGTCGAGAGGGCCGAGGCCCTCGCCCCGAAGGGCGAGGACGGCATCCCCGCCTACCGTGAGCTGCTCGACGAGTGGAAGACGGCCGGTCGTGCCGGCAAGAAGGTGGACGACGCCCTGTGGGCGCGGTTCAAGGCTGCCGGCGATGCGCTGTACGGCGCACGGATCGAGCGGGAGACCGCTGATCTCGAGGCCTCGCGCGAGAAGATCGAGCAGAAGCGGGCGCTTCTCGAGGAGGCGAAGCCCGTCGCCGACGAACGCGACATCGCGAAGGCGCGTGCGACCCTGACGGCCGTGCAGCGGCGCTGGGACGAGGTCGGCCGGATCTTCCCGCGCGACACCGAGCGCTCGCTCGACGACGAGCTGCGTCGCATCGAGAACGCCCTGCGCTCGCGCGAGGAGGCCGACTGGAAGCGCAACGACCCGGAGCAGAAGGCCCGCGCGAACGACATGACCCGCCAGCTGACGGATGCGATCCGCAAGCTGGAGGACGAGCTCGAGGCGGCCAAGAAGTCGGGCGACAAGCGGGCGATCGCGAACGCGTCCGACGCACTGGAGGCGCGGCGTACGTGGCTCAAGGCGCTCGGCGGCTGAGCCGTCGTTCGAGGCGTGACGTCCTCGGCGTCCGGGTTGTCCACAGGCGGCCAGCGGCGGCATCCGTCGTCCTGCGACGGTGCGGCAGACTTCGGACGTGGGATCGCCCTTCCTGTACTTCGCGGATGACCGGCTCTCGAACGCCGAGCTGACCGCCGCCTGTCTCGACGGGCACCTGGTGTCGCTGGGCGACGCCTACATGCCCGCCGATGCGGTCGAGACGCCGGCGCTGCGCGCCGGCTCGCTGGTGCGCACACTCGGTGACACCCTTGCGGCCACGCATCTGACCGCGGCATGGATCCACGGCGGACTGCCCGCGCCGCCTGCGCGTCATACCGTGCAGCGTGCCGTGTCGCGCCGCCTCCACGTCGTGCCCGATCGGCAGCTCGTCTACCGCGACCTCGCCGTCACCGCGGAGGACCTGCACCTGATCGGGGGCGTGCACGTGACCACCCCCGAACGCACGCTCGCGGACCTCGCCCGCGTGGGCGACGCCGAGCACACGCGAGCGGCGCGCCTGCTGGCGGGCTCGGATCCGGATGCCTCGACCCGCGCGATCGCGCGGCTCGAGGAGGGCACGCTCCCCCACAAGCACGCGGCCCTCGCCTGCCTGCGGGAGATGTTGACCGCCGCGCTTCAAGAGGACGTGACGCGGTACACGTCGTAGACGGCGTCGATGCGCCGCACGGCGTTGAGCACCCGGTCGAGGTGGACGATGTCGCCCATCTCGAACACGAAGCGGCTGAGAGCCAGGCGGTCGTTCGACGTCGAGACCGTCGCCGAGAGGATGTTCACGTGGTGCTCGCTGAGCACGCGGGTGACGTCGCTCAACAGGCCCGAGCGGTCGAGCGCCTCGACCTGGATCTGCACGAGGAACACGCTCTTCGTCGTGGGAGCCCACTCGACGTCGATCATGCGCTCCGGGTCGTCCATCAGGGACTTGACGTTGGTGCAGTCCGTCCGGTGCACCGAGACGCCGCTGCCGCGGGTCACGAAGCCGACGACCTCATCGCCCGGCACCGGGGTGCAGCACTTCGCGAGCTTGACCAGGATGTCGGGGGCGCCGCGGACGAGGACTCCCGAGTCGCCGCCGCGCGGTGCGCGGGTCCGTCCGACGACCGGCAGGTCGATCGGACCGGTCGTCGTGTCGTTGGCGGCGACCAGCGCGGTGACCTTCTCGATCACCGACTGGGTCGAGACGTGACCTTCGCCGACGGCGGCGTACAGCGCCGAGACGTCCTCATAGCGCAGCAGGTGGGCGACCTCGGTGAACGAGTCCTGGCTCATGAGCCGCTGCAAGGGGAGGTTCTGCCGGCGCATCGCGCGTGCGATCGACTCCTTGCCCTGCTCGATCGCCTCCTCGCGGCGCTCCTTCGTGAACCAGCCGCGGATCTTGTTGCGCGCGCGGGTGCTCCGGACGAACCCGAGCCAGTCCTGACTCGGTCCGGCATCGGGGTTCTTCGAGGTGAACACCTCGACGACGTCGCCGCTCTTCAGCTCGGATTCCAGCGGCACCAGGCGGCCGTTCACCTTCGCGCCCATCGTGCGGTGACCCACCTCGGTGTGCACCGCGTAGGCGAAGTCCACGGGGGTCGCACCCGCAGGAAGCCCGATCACGCGGCCCTTGGGCGTGAAGACGTAGACCTCCTTGGCGCCGATCTCGAAGCGCAGCGAGTCGAGGAACTCCCCCGGGTCGGCCGTCTCGGCCTGCCAGTCGGAGATGTGGGCGAGCCAGGCCATGTCGGTGTCGAGGGACTTGGAGTCCGGCTTGGCGCCGTTCATCTGCTCTTTGTACTTCCAGTGGGCGGCGACGCCGTACTCCGCCTGCTGGTGCATCTCGTGCGTGCGGATCTGGATCTCGACGGTGCGGCCGCCGGGGCCGATGACCGTGGTGTGCAGCGACTGGTAGAGGTTGAACTTCGGTGTCGCGATGTAGTCCTTGAAGCGCCCTGGAAGCGGCGTCCAGCGTGCGTGGATCGCGCCAAGCACGGCGTAGCAGTCGCGAACGCTGCCGACGAGCACGCGGATGCCGATGAGGTCGTAGATGTCGTCGAACTCGCGGCCGCGCACCACCATCTTCTGATACACGGAGTACAGCTGCTTCGGCCGGCCCATCACTCGACCGCGGATCCGCAGTTCCCGAAGGTCGCTGTCGACGGAGGCGATGACGTTCTGCACGTACTGCTCGCGCTGCGGGGTGCGCTGCTTGACCAGGCTCTCGATCTCGGCGTAGAGCTTCGGGTGCAGCACCGCGAACGAGAGATCCTCGAGCTCGGACTTGATCGCCTGGATGCCGAGCCGGTGCGCGAGGGGCGCGTAGATCTCGAGGGTCTCGGTGGCCTTCTTGCGCGCCTTCTCGGGCGGGACGAATCCCCATGTGCGCGCGTTGTGCAGGCGGTCGGCCAGTTTGATGAGGAGCACGCGGATGTCGCGCGACATCGCGACGATCATCTTGCGGACCGTCTCGGCCTGCGCGCTCTCGCCGTACTTGACCTTGTCGAGCTTGGTCACGCCGTCGACGAGCATGGCGACCTCGTCGCCGAACTCGCTCGTGAGCGTCTCGAGCGAGTAGTCGGTGTCTTCGACGGTGTCGTGGAGGAGCGCGGCGGCGATGGCCCGGGGGCCGAGCCCGAGATCCGCGAGGATCTGCGCCACGGCGAGAGGGTGGGTGATGTACGGCTCGCCGCTCTGGCGAGCCTGCCCGGAGTGCGCCTTCTCGGCGACAGAGTAGGCGCGCTCGACGATCGACAGATCGCCCTTCGGGTGGTGCGTGCGCACCGTTCGCAGGAGCTGCTCGACGTCATCCCGGCGCGCGGAGCGCGAGAAGATCCGCGGCACCAGGCGCCGCAGCGACGAGGACTGGGCGGGGGGAACGGTCTCGGTCATGCGATTCCCTCCCCTCCGCCGGACCTCCCAATCCTACGCCCGAGCGGCGAGGCCTCAGGCCGGGGTGCCCGCCAGCTCGCGCGCCGCCACGACGCGCGTGTCGCGCGTCCTGATCGGCTGCTCGTTCTCGCGCAGCAGCGAGTACAGCGGCGCCGCGACGAAGATCGTCGAGTACGCGGCCACGATCGTTCCCACGAAGATCGAGAGCGACAGGTCGGTGAGCGTCTGCGCGCCGGCCCAGATGAGACCGATGAACAGGATCGCGCCGGTCGGCAGGATCGCGACGATGGTCGTGTTGATCGAGCGCACGAGGGTCTGGTTCACCGCGAGGTTGACGGACTCGCCGAACGTGCGCCCGGAGACCTCGCCGTCTTCGTCGGTGTTCTCCCTGATCTTGTCGAACACGACGGTCGTGTCGTACAGGGCGTACGACAGGATCGTCAGGAAGCCGATGACGGCCGCCGGCGAGATCTCGAAGCCGAACAGGGCGTAGACGCCGATGGTGATGACGAGCACGTCCACCAGGCCGATGATGGCCGAGACCGACATCTTCCAGGTGCGGAAGTACAGCGCCAGGATGATGAACGTCAGGGCGAGGAAGATCGCGAGACCCCAGAGCGACGTTCGCGTCACATCGGCGCCCCAGCTGGGACCGATGAACGCGTAGCTGACTTCGGCCTCGGGCACGTCGTACGCCTCGGCGAGGGCCGTCGAGATCTCGCGGCTCTCGGCATCCGTCACCTGGTCGGTCTGGACGCGCACGGCGTCCTCGCCGATCGTGACGACCTTCGTCGTCGCTTCGGGCACGACCGACAGGACGGCGTCGGTGGCGAGCGACTGATCGACCGGCGATGCCACGCCGCTGACGGTGAACTGGGATCCGCCGGTGAACTCGATCGAGAACTGGATGGGACGGAACAGCGGCACCAGGGCCGAGCCGATCACGAGGATCGCGGCGATGAGGAACCACAGGCGTCGCCGGCCGACGAAGGGGAACGACGTCTTGCCCGTGTAGAGGTCGTTGCCGAGCTGGCTCATGGAGCGCATCAGTCGTCTCCCTCCTTGACGGTCTTGCCGGGTTTCGCGCTGTCGGCGGCGGCCAGTTCCGCCTGCTTCCGCTCGGCGATGGTCTGACGGCGGGCGGCTTCGCCACGGGCCTTGACGTTTCGACGCCCTGCCGCTCCGGTGGCGACCACCGGCTCGCGGAATTGCGCGCGGCCGCGGTAGACCGCGCCCAGAGCCGTCGGATCGAGCCCGGACAGCGGATGCCCCGACCCGAAGAACCGTGTGCGTGCCAGCAGCTGCAGCACCGGGTGGGTGAACAGGATGAAGATGAGGACGTCGATCGCGGTGGTGAGGCCGAGGGTGAAGGCGAAGCCCTTGACCGTCGAATCCGCGAGGATGTACAGCACGACGGCGGCGAGGATGTTGATCGACTTCGAGATGTAGATCGTCCGCTTCGCGCGGCCCCAGCCGTCCTCCACCGCTGCGGTGATGGACTTGCCGTCGCGCAGCTCGTCGCGGATGCGTTCGAAGTACACGATGAACGAGTCCGCCGTGAACCCGATCGTCACGATCAGGCCCGCGACGCCGGCGAGCGACAGGCGGAAGCCCATGCGCCAGGCGAGGATGCACAGCGTGACGTAGGTCAGCACCGCCATCACCGCCAGTGACGCGATGATGATGAAGCCGAGAGCGCGGTACACGATGAGCGAGTAGATCGCGACGAGCACGAGGCCGATCAGACCCGCGATGAGACCGATCTGCAGCTGCTGGGATCCGAGCGTCGCCGAGATCGAGTTCGAGCTCTCGACGGTGAAGCTCAGCGGCAGTGCGCCGTACTTCAGCTGGTCGGCGAGCACCTTCGCCGACTCCTGGGTGAAGCTGCCCGTGATGCTCGGTTTGCCGTCGAGGATCACGCCGTTCATCGACGGCGCCGAGAGGACGTAGCCGTCGAGCACGAACGCGAACTGGTTGAGCGGCGCCTGCGCGCCGTACAGCCGCTGGCTGATCTCGCCGAACGTCGTCGTGCCCTCACCGTCGAACGAGAGGTTGACGGCCCACTGGTTGTTGGTCTGCTGCAGGCCGAACGTCGCATCGTCGATCGACGAGCCGTCGAGCTCGACCGGGCCGAGGATGTACTTCACCGAGCCGTCGGCGTCGCAGGTGATGAGCGGCTCGTCGGCGGGCGCGTTCGCAGGATCGTTGTCCGGGTCCGCGCAGTCGTACGCGAGGAACTCGGCCTGCAGTGCGGGGGTGATCCACGCCGTGTCGCTGCCGTCGGTGGGCGCTGTCGTCGGCGTCGCCTGCAGCGTCGGGTCGGGGGTCGGGTACGGCGTGGCGTTGCCGTCTTCGCCCACGAACTCCGTCGCCGGGTCGCCGGCATACAGCACCGCGCGCAGCTGAAGCTGCGCGGAGGCCTCGATGCGGTTACGGGTCTCCTCATCGGCCTGACCCGGGATCTGCACGACGATCTGGTTTCCGGCCTGGGTGGTCACCTCGGCCTCGCCGACGCCGGACGCGTCGACGCGCTGGCGGATGATCGTGACCGCCTGCTCCATCTGCTCAGCGGAGGGGTCGGCGCCGTCCTCGGTCTGCGCTTCGAGGACGATCTGGGTGCCGCCCTGCAGGTCGAGGGCGAGGGCCGGCGTCCAGGAGCTCTGACCGAACACGTACACGCCGAGCGCGTTGATGCCGAACAGGATCGCGGTGATCGCGAGGAGTCCGGTCAGCGCGCGCCATGCATGCCGGACGGGGGTGGATGTCGCCACGTCTTTGCTTTCTTGAGAGCCCGAACGGGCGAACGGACGTGCTTCAGCCCTGCGGCTTGGTGCCGGGCTCGGCGTCGGGATCGATCTTGTCCTTGCCGCCGGCGGCGCTCTGGTCGTCGCTGATCGAGGTGATGTCGCCGTTCGCGACGCCCTCGGCGTACTCAGCGTGGCTCTCTTCGGCGGCGAGGTACTCGTCCTCGGTCACGACGCCGACCTCGGGGGTCACGACGCGCAGGATGGCCTGGCTGTGGACCTTGATCTGCACGCCGGGCGCGAGCTCGACGATCGCGGGCTGGTCGAGGTTGTCGGCGTCGTACGAGACGATCGTGCCGTAGAGGCCGCCCTGCAGCAGCACCTCGGAGCCGGGCACCGTCTGGCGGGCCTTCTCCTCCTGCTCCGCCTTCTGCTTCTGCATGCGGCGGCGTGAGCTCCAGAACATGAAGACGAGGAGCACGACCAGCAGGATGATGAGGCCGTAATTGCTCAGGAACGTAGCGAAGTCCATGGGAGCTGGAAGCACCTTTCGGATGAGGCAGTCGCCGCGGGCGGCGTTGCCTTGCAGGCGGGGGTGGGCGGAAGCCTCCAGCGATTATAGGTCATCGAGTCCCAGCACCGAGTCGGCCGCCGGCACCCCCATGTGGGCGTAGGCCTCGGGCATGGCGATGCGTCCGCGCGGCGTGCGGCCCATGAAGCCGATGCGCACGAGGTACGGCTCGACGACGGACTCGATCGTGTCTGGTTCCTCCCCCACCGCGACGGACAGCGTGCCGAGACCCACCGGGCCGCCGCGGAAGCGGCGCACGAGAGCGTCGAGCACGGCGCGGTCCAGCCGGTCGAGGCCGATCCTGTCGACGTCGTAGAGGTCGAGTGCGGCGTCGACGGCGGCGATGTCGGCACCGGTCCGGCCGTGGACGACCAGGTAGTCGCGGACACGACGCAGCAGGCGGTTCGCGATGCGGGGCGTGCCGCGCGAGCGTCGTGCGATCTCGGCGCGAGCAGCCGGCGGCAGCGTGACGCCGAGCATCGCCGCCGAGCGCTCGATGACCCGCTCGAGCTCTTCGGGTTCGTAGTACTCGAGATGGGCGGTGAAGCCGAAGCGGTCGCGCAGCGGGTTCGGCAGCAGTCCCGACCTCGTCGTCGCGCCGACGAGGGTGAACGGCGCGAGGTCGAGCGGGATGCTCGTCGCCCCGGCCCCCTTGCCGACCATGATGTCGATGCGGAAGTCCTCCATCGCGAGGTACAGCATCTCCTCGGCCGCGCGCGCCATGCGGTGCACCTCGTCGATGAACAGCACTTCGCCCGGTGTGAGGCTCGACAGCAGCGCCGCGAGGTCGCCCGCGTGCTGGATCGCGGGCCCGCTCGAGAGGCGCAGCGGGCGCCCGCTCTCGTAGGCGACGATCATCGCGAGGGTCGTCTTGCCGAGTCCGGGGGGGCCCGACAGGAGGATGTGGTCGGCTGGCCGCTGCTGGATGCGCGCCGCATCGAGCAGCAGCTGCATCTGGCCGCGGACCTTCTGCTGTCCGACGAACTCTGCGAGCGACGAGGGGCGCAGCGCGCCCTCGATGGCGAGCTCCGTCTCGTCGACCGGCTCGTCGGCTTCGCGCACGTCAACCACTCACGGGCTCCTTCCGCGCAGGCCCGAGCGTCGCGAGGGTCCGCCGCAGCAGGGTGGGAACCGATGACCGATCGGCGTCGGATGCCTCGGCGGCGACCGTGTCGACGGCCTCGATCGCGACACGCTCCGACCAGCCGAGCCCGATCAGCGCCTCCACGACTTGTGACGGGATCGCGGCGGAGGGGGCGGCATCTGTGCCGCCCGGGGCGGCGGGCCGCGTCACGGCGATCTTGCCGGCCAGCTGCACCACGATGAGCTTGGCGGTCTTCGGGCCGATCCCCGAGACGCGGCGGAACGGTGCGTCGTCGTCGGCCGAGACGGCGTCGGCGATCTGCGGCACCGTCAGGGTCGCGAGCACACCGAGCGCGGACTTCGGGCCGACGCCGGTGACGCCCAGGAGCAGACCGAACACGGTCAGCTCTTCGCGAGACTCGAAGCCGAACAGCGACAGGGCGTCCTCGCGGACGATGAGCGAGGTATGGAGGGTGATGTCATCGCCGAGGTGGGTGCCGCGCGCGACCTGCGGCGTCACTGCGACGTGGAGGCCGACTCCCCCGACTTCGACGACGACCGCATCCGCATCGACGTGCACTGCGGTGCCGCGGACTGAGGAGATCATGGATCGAGCCTACGGTGCGGTTCGGACGTTTGTTCGAGCGACACGCAGCCGTCGTTCCCGATCGGCGCTCGAGCCAGGTCAGCGGCGGGCGACGCGTTCCGCGTCGGCCCAGGCGCGCTGCGCCGGCGTCAGGGGTCCGGACGCCGCCGTCGTGCTGGGTGCCCCGCGCCACGCGTGGCAGAGCGCGAGAGCGAGAGCGTCCGCGGCATCGGCGGGCTTGGGAAGCTCGTCCAGCCGCAGCACACGGGCGACCATGGTCTGCACCTGCCGCTTGTCGGCGTTGCCGTAGCCGGTGATGGCGGCCTTCACCTCCGACGGCGTGTGCGTCGCGGCGGCGATGCCGCGCTCCCCCGCGACGAGGAGGGCGATGCCGCTCGCCTGCGCGGTGCCCATCACCGTGGCGCGGTTGTGCTGCGCGAACACGCGCTCCACCGCGACCACGTCGGGCGCGTGCGCGTCGAGCACGGCACGCAGCCCGGCGGCGATCAGCGCCAGACGCTCCTCGATCGGGGCGCCCGGATCGGACCGGACGACCCCTACGTGCACGAGGGTCGCGGAGCGATCGGGTGCGACATCCACGACGCCCACACCGCAGCGCGTCAGGCCCGGGTCGATCCCGAGCACGCGCAGACGACCGCGAGAGGTTCCGGATGCCACTCCCCCACGCTAGGCGAGGATGCCGGATGCCGCGGCCAGGCGCGCCTGGCCGCGACCGGTCCGGGCGCCCTCAGGCTCCGGTCCGGTCGCGGCGGCGGCGCCGGGGCAGGCGTGCGGACCGTCGTGCTCAGTCCTCGTCGTTCTCGAGCTCGGCCTGCACCTCTGCGGTGAGGTCGAAGTTGCTGTAGACGTTCTGCACGTCGTCGCTGTCTTCGAGGGCGTCGATGAGGCGGAAGACCTTGCGCGCGGTGTCGGCGTCGACCTCGACCTTGAGATTCGGGACGAACTCGACGTCCGCCGACTCGTAGTCGATCCCGGCGTCCTGCAGCGCCGAGCGGACGGTCACGAGGTCGGACGCCTCGGTGATGACCTCGTAGCCCTGCGCGTGCGGCTCGACCTCTTCGGCGCCGGCCTCGAGGACGGCCAGCATGACGTCGTCCTCGGTGGTCGTCTCACCGCCGACGACGATGACGCCCTTGCGGGTGAAGTTGTACGCCACGCTGCCGGGATCGGCCAGTGTGCCGCCGTTGCGGGTGAGTGCGGTGCGCACCTCCGCCGCGGCGCGGTTCTTGTTGTCGGTCAGACACTCGATCATCAGGGCGACGCCGTTGGGGCCGTACCCCTCGTACATGATCGACGAGTACTCGACCGACTCGCCGCCGATGCCCGCGCCGCGCTTGATCGCGCGGTCGATGTTGTCCTTCGGGACCGAGGTCTTCTTGGCCTTGAGCACCGCGTCGAACAGTGTCGGATTGCCCTGAAGGTCGGGGCCGCCGAGCTTGGCCGCCACCTCGATGTTCTTGATGAGCTTGGCCCACGACTTCGCACGGCGAGAGTCGATGACCGCCTTCTTGTGCTTGGTCGTTGCCCACTTGGAATGCCCGGACATGGTCCTCCTGAATTCACGCTCGTCGGCGGGTCGCGTCGGCCGGCGCCATCCGGCGCGGCCACCGCCGACGGACAATTCTATTCCCCGCGGCGCAGCGGGTTCGCGATCAATGCTGCGCGGCACCTGCTCGTCGCGGCGTTCGCCTCCCGCCGGCAGCGCTACAGTGCGAACTCGAAGCCGAATCGCGACGAGAGCAGCGCGACGAGGTCGCGCGGCACCTTGGTGAGGTACGCCGGTGCGGGCGCCAGCGTCTCGGCCGAGCCGATGAACGGGAAGTAGACCGGTCCCTCCGTGAGCTGCTCCACCCGATCGCGCACGGCGACGATCTCACCGCCGACGCGTCGGAGGCTCGGGAGGGTGATCGGAGCGGCAAGCCGCAGGGTGTCGCTGATCGGCATCCGCCAATGAGGCAGGTCGTCGCCGCGACGCGCTCGCGTCTCCTCGCCGAGAGGACCGAGCACTCTCCCCCACGCGGCGATCCCGGGCACCGGAAGGGTCCGGTCCCAGACGAACAGCGTGTCGCCCGGCTCGGTGTACCCGACGAGCTCGTGCGACCACTCGAATCGCCGTTCGTCCGCCGCCTTCGGTGCGGACAGCGCATCGCCGACGACGCCGCGCGACGGGGCGATCATCCAGTAGCGCTCCTCGGGATGCTCGCGCCACCAGTCGTTGATCGTCATGAGTCAGAATCTACCCCGACGTGTCGTCCGCACGTCGTCAGCGCTGCCGCTCGCGCACCATGTCGAGGAAGAGCGCGTGGAAGCGGTGCTCGCCCGTCACCTCGGGATGGAAAGCGGTCCCGAGCAGCGAGCCCTGGCGCACCGCGACGACCCGCCCGTCGTCCAGCGCCGCGAGCCGCTCGACGCCGTCGCCGGCTTCCTCGACCAGCGGCGCTCGGATGAACACCGCATGGACCGGTGGCTCGCCGAGGGCCGGCACGTCGAGGTCGACCTCGAACGAGTCGACCTGGCTGCCGAAGGCGTTCCGGCGCACCGTGACGTCGAGCCCGCCGAAGGTCTGCTGGCCAACGATGCCGTCGGTGATCCGGTCGGCGAGCAGGATGAGGCCGGCGCAGGTCCCGTAGACCGGCATGCCGGCCGCGATCGCCGCGCGCACGGGCTCGCGCATGCCGAACGCGCGGGAGAGCTTGTCGATGACGCTCGATTCGCCGCCGGGGAGCACGAGCCCGTCGATGGCGGCGAGCTCCGCCGGGCGGCGCACCGTCGTCACCTCGGCGCCGAGTTCCGTGAGCACGCGCACGTGCTCACGGACATCCCCCTGCAGTGCGAGGACGCCGACCCGCGGAGCCGGCGTCGTCACCAGCCGCGCTCGGCGAGCCGGTGCGGGGCGGGGAGGTCGGAGACGTTGATGCCCACCATCGCCTCGCCGAGGCCGCGCGACACGTCGGCGATGACCTTCGGGTCGTCGTAGAAGGTGGTGGCCTTCACGATGGCGGCCGCGCGCTGGGCGGGGTTGCCCGACTTGAAGATGCCCGAGCCGACGAACACGCCGTCCGCACCCATCTGCATCATCATCGCGGCGTCGGCGGGCGTGGCGACACCGCCGGCGACGAACAGCACGACCGGCAGCTTGCCGGTCTCGGCGATCTCCGCCACCAGGTCGTAGGGCGCCTGCAGCTCCTTGGCGGCGACGTACAGCTCGTCCTTCGACATCGACGTGAGTCGGTTGATCTCGCTGGAGATGGTGCGGATGTGCTTGGTGGCCTCCGACACGTCGCCGGTGCCCGCCTCGCCCTTCGAGCGGATCATCGCGGCGCCCTCGTTGATGCGCCGCAGCGCCTCGCCCAGGTTGGTGGCACCGCACACGAAGGGGACCGTGAAGCTCCACTTGTCGATGTGGTTCACGTAGTCGGCCGGCGAGAGCACCTCGGACTCGTCGATGTAGTCGACGCCGAGCTCCTGCAGCACCTGCGCCTCGACGAAGTGGCCGATGCGCGCCTTCGCCATGACCGGGATCGAGACGGCGTCGATGATGCCGTCGATCATGTCGGGGTCGCTCATGCGCGAGACGCCGCCCTGGGCGCGGATGTCGGCCGGCACGCGCTCGAGCGCCATGACGGCGACGGCACCGGCGTCCTCGGCGATCTTCGCCTGGTCGACGGTGACGACGTCCATGATGACGCCGCCCTTGAGCATCTCGGCGAGGCCGCGCTTGACGCGGTCGGTTCCCGTGTCGGTGGTCACGAGCTTTCCCTTCGAGTGGAGCGCTGGAGCGCAACGAGTGAGGACAATGCGGGTATTGGCCTAGGCCAAAAGATAGCATGAGGATCACCCGCCGATCGGTGGGCTGACGGCGCGACCAGCAGGGGCGGCACATGACCCTCGACATCAGCGGGCGATCCGCCTCGGAGATCGCCGAGAGCGTGCGCGCCCGCATCGAACGGGGCGACGTGCTCCCCGGCGACCCGCTGCCCCCGGTGCGGTCCCTCGCCGACGAGCTGGGCGTGAACCGCAACACCGTGGTGGCCGCGTACCGGCAGCTCACGCAGGCCGGCGTGATCGTCACGCGCGGCCGCAGCGGCACACGCGTCGCCGACCTGTCCCCCGTGGCGCAGGAGGGCTTCGCGGCCGGCAGCGTGCTCCGCGACGTGGGCACGGGCAACCCGGATCCCGAGCTGATCCCCGACCTCTCCCGTGCCCTCGCGGGGATGGTGGGCCGGCCCGTCCTGTACGGCGAACCCGTCATCGACCCCGAACTCGAGGACTGGGCCCAGGAGTGGATGCGCGACGGCCTTCCGCCGGCGGCCGAGCTGCGACTGACCATCACCAGCGGCGCGGCCGATGCGGTCGAGCGGCTGCTGGCCCAGGCGCTCACCCGCGACGACGCGGTCGCCCTCGAGGACCCGTGCTTCCTCACCAGCATCCACACCGTGCGCATCGGAGGCTATCGAGCGGTCCCCGTGCCCGTCGACGACGAAGGAATGACGCCCGACGGGCTGCGCGCGGCGCTCGAACAGGGGGTGCGCGCGGTCGTCCTCACCCCGCGCGCCCAGAACCCCACCGGTGCGAGCCTCTCGGCGCGGCGCGCTGAAGAGCTGCGCGGCGTGCTCGAGGACCACCCCTACGTCCTCGTGATCGAGGACGACCACTTCTCGCTGCTGTCGCAGCAGCAGTTCCACTCCGTCATCGCGCCGGGCCACCGGCGCTGGGCACTCGTGCGATCGGTGTCGAAGTTCCTCGGGCCCGACATGTGCCTGGCGGTGACGGCATCCGATCCCGAGACCGCGGAGCGGCTCGCGATGCGCCTCACCCCCGGCACGACGTGGGTGAGCCATCTGCTGCAGCGCCTCGCTCACGCACTGCTGACGGATGCCGGCACCATGGCCGCGATCGAGCGTGCGGGTGCGCACTACGCGGCGCGCAACGCGGCGTTCGTCGAGCGGCTCACCGCACGGGGCGTGCCCGCGGATGCCGGTGATGGGCTGAACCTCTGGATCCCGCTTCCGGTGCCCGCGCGTGCCGTCGCGGAGCAGCTGATGCGGCGGGGGTGGCTGGCCCGGCCCGGCGACGAGTTCGTCCTCGGCGGAGACGCGCCGTCGCACCGGCTGCGTCTCACGGTGCACGACCTCGACGTCGCCGACGCCGAGCGCCTGGCCGCCGACGTGGCGGCTGCCGTGCGGGCCGCCGGTGGGCGGCTGGTCACACGAGAAGTGGCATGATCGAGCGGTGAAGATCCTCTCGATCCAGTCCGCGGTCGCCTACGGTCACGTGGGCAACTCCGCTGCCGTCTTCCCGCTGCAGCGCATCGGCGTCGAGGTCATGCCGGTGTACACGGTGAACTTCTCGAATCACACCGGCTACGGCGCATGGCGCGGCCCGATGATCAGTCCCGACGATGTGCGCGACGTCGTCCTCGGCATCGAGGAGCGCGGCGTCTTCCCGCAGATCGACGTCGTGCTCTCCGGCTATCAGGGCGGGGAAGGCATCGCCGACGTCATCCTCGACACCGTCGCGCGCGTCCGGGAGGCCAACCCCGCCGCCGTGTACGCGTGCGACCCGGTGATGGGCAACGCGAAGTCGGGGTGCTTCGTCGCCCCGGCGATCCCCGTGCTGCTGCGGGAACGCGTCGTGCCCGCAGCCGACATCATCACGCCGAATCAGTTCGAGCTGGGATTCCTGACCGGAACCGAGCCCGCCGACCTCGAGTCCACTCTGGCGTCGGCCGACCTCGCCCGCGCGATGGGGCCGAGCACCGTCCTCGTCACGAGCGTCGAGCGCCCCGATCGTCCAGAAGGGACGATCGAGATGCTCGCCGTCACCGACGACGGCGCGTGGATCGTGCGGACCCCGCACATCCCGATGAAGGCCAACGGCTCGGGTGACGTCACGGCGGCGCTCTTCACCGCGCACCTGCGTCGCAGCGGCGACGCGGCCGACGCCCTCGCCCGCACGACCTCGAGCGTCTACGACCTCCTCGAGCGCACGCACGCGTCGGGCGAGCGCGAGCTGCAGCTCGTCGAGTCGCAGGAGGCCTACGCCCACCCGCGCCTGCAGTTCGAGGTCACGAAGGTCCGCTGACGAGCAGCGGAGCGGATGCCGCGCCTGCGGCATCCGCTCCTGCGGTCAGCCGTGCCAGGCGTCGGCCACCGCGCGGCGTACGTCGCCGAGAAGCTGCGGCAGCGCCTTCGTCTTGGCGATGATCGGGAAGAAGTTGGCGTCGGCCGCCCATCGCGGCACGATGTGCTGGTGCAGGTGCTCGTCGACGCCGGCGCCGGCGACATGGCCCTGGTTCATGCCGATGTTGAAGCCGTCGCACCGCGAGACCTGACGCAGCACGCGCATCCCCTGCTGGGTGAGCGCGCCGATCTCGGCGACCTCTTCGTCGGTCGCCTGGTCGTACGTCGCGATGTGGCGGTACGGGCACACCAGCAGATGCCCCGAGTTGTACGGGAACAGGTTGAGCAGCGCGTACGCCGTGCGCCCGCGGAAGACGATGAGCCCGTCCTCGTCGGACTTGCGCGGCGCCTCGCAGAACGGGCACTCCTTGCGCAGCACCTCGGGTCCCGCCTGGATGTAGGCCATCCGGTGAGGAGTCCAGAGACGCTGGAACTCGTCCGGCACCCCAGGAAGCGTCGCGGCGTCGACGAGCGCCGCGTCGGCGGCGTCCGTCTGCCGGACGCCTTCCGACCCGGCCTCGTCGCTCACGCGCCCTTCGACAGGCTCAGGAACCGAGACTTCGCGATCGCGACTCCCCGCAAGCGGGTCGTCGCTCACGCGAAGTCCTCCGCGGTGTTCACCAGGGCGTGGGAGTCGATGGCCTCGCGCACGCGACGCACGGCGTCGGCGATCGGGACGCCGTTCTCCTGCGTCCCGTCGCGGAAGCGGAACGACACGGTGCCTGCAGACTGGTCCTGTGCACCGGCGATCAGCTGCAGCGGCACCTTCTGCGTGGTGTGGGTGCGGATCTTCTTCTGCATCCGGTCGTCGCTGTGGTCCAGATCGGCGCGGACCCCCTCGGCCCTGAGCTGGTCGATCACGTCGCCCAGGTAGTCCGCGAAGTCCTCCGCAACCGGGATGCCGACCACCTGCACCGGCGAGAGCCACACCGGGAACGCACCGGCGTAATGCTCGAGCAGGATCGCGAAGAACCGCTCGATCGAGCCGAACAGCGCGCGGTGGATCATGATCGGCCGCTTCTTCTGGCCGTCGCGATCGGTGTACTCGAGCTCGAAGCGCTCGGGCAGGTTGGGGTCCACCTGCACCGTGGAGAGCTGCCACACGCGGCCGATCGCGTCGCGGGTCTTGAGGTCGATCTTCGGACCGTAGAACGCCGCCTCACCCGGCACCTCGGTGAGCTTCAGGCCGCTCGCGACCGCGACGTTGCGCAGCGCGTTGGTCGAGTAGTCCCAGAACTCGTCGGAGCCGATCCACTTCTCCTTCTCGTCGTCGCGCATCGACAGCTCGAGCTCGAAGTCGTCCAGGCCGAAGTCGCGCAGCATCGAGATGACGAACTCCAGGACTTTGGTGGCCTCCTCCTCGAGCTGCTCGGGGGTGACGAACAGGTGGGAGTCGTCCTGTGTGAAGCCGCGGACGCGGGTGAGCCCGTGCAGCGCGCCCGACAGCTCGTTGCGGTAGACGGTGCCGTTCTCCGCGAGTCTCATCGGCAGGTCGCGGTAGCTGCGCGCACGCTCCTTGTAGATGAGGATGTGCATCGGGCAGTTCATCGGCTTCAGGTAGTAGTCCTGGCCGTGCTTGGTGATCTCGCCGTTCTCGTCGCGCTCCTCGTCCATCACGATGGGCGGGAACATGCCCTCCTTGTAGGTGACGAGGTGGTTCGAGGTGAGGAACAGGTCCTCCTTCGAGATGTGCGGCGTGTACACGTAGGTGTAGCCGCCGGCGATGTGGCGACGGCGCGCGTGCTGCTCCATCTCGCCGCGGACGACACCGCCGCGCGGGTGCCAGACGGACAGGCCCGAGCCGATCTCGTCGGGGAACGAGAAGAGGTCGAGGTCCTTGCCGAGCTTGCGGTGGTCGCGCTTGGCGGCCTCCTCCAGACGCGTCTGGTACGCGCGCAGCTCATCCTTCGACGGCCAGGCGGTGCCGTAGATGCGCTGCAGCTGCGGGTTCTTCTCGCTGCCGCGCCAGTACGCACCGGCGATGCGCTGCAGTGCCCAGCCGTTGCCGATCATCCGCGTGTTGGGCAGGTGCGGACCCCGGCAGAGGTCCTTCCACACGGTCTGGCCGTCGCGGTCGACGTTGTCGTAGATGGTCAGCTCGCCGGCGCCGACCTCGACCGAGGCGCCCTCGGTCTTCTCTGCCCCGCCGCCCTTGAGGCCGATGAGCTCGAGCTTGAACGGCTCGTCGACGAGCTCCGCCCGCGCCTCGTCGTCACTGACGACGCGGCGCACGAAGCGCTGGCCCTCGCGGACGATGCGCTGCATCTCCTTGTCGATCGCCTTGAGGTCCTCCGGCGTGAAGGGATGCTCGACGCCGAAGTCGTAATAGAACCCGTCCGTGATCGGCGGACCGATGCCGAGGTTGGCCTGCGGGTTGATGCGCTGCACGGCCTGGGCGAGCACGTGCGCGGTCGAGTGGCGCAGGATGGCGAGACCGTCGGGGTTGTCGATGGTGACCGGCTCGACGGCATCCGTGTCGCTCACCACCGTCGCGAGGTCTTTCAGTTCGCCGTTCACCCGCAATGCGACCACGGAGCGGTCGGGGAACAGGGCGAAGCCGTCGATGGGCAGGGACACAGCGTCAGTCACGGAAACTCTCCTGGGAATGGCTCGGATCAAGGCTACTCAGCTTCAGGCGCACGACACGCCCCGCCCGCTCAGGCGCCGAGCGTTCGCGTGTCGGTCTTGAGTGCCGCGGCAGCGGTCGACCAGACGAGTTCCACCCCTCGAGTGTAACCAGTGCCCGCGCGGGCACGGGTGCCGGCACACAGGGCGCGTGGGCACGTCGCGCCGGATCGTCGGCAGCGTCGCGGCGTAGCCTGAGCGGATGCGCCGACACTCCCTCGACTCCGCGGCGATCGCTTCTGCCGGCTACGACGCCGACACTGCCGTGCTCGAGCTCGAGTTCACCTCGGGCGAGCTCTACCGCTACTTCGCGGTGCCGCCGTCGGTGTATCGCGGACTGCGCGCCGCCGAGAGCGCCGGTCGCTTCTTCCGCGAGAGGATCAGGGAGGTCTATCCGTCCGAGCACGTCCGCTGACGCAGGAGGGAAGCGAAACCCCCGCCGGGGCGGGGGTTTCAGGTGGTGGGCGATACTGGGATCGAACCAGTGACCTCTTCCGTGTCAGGGAAGCGCGCTACCGCTGCGCCAATCGCCCGAGTCGAACTCCGGTCGGGACCGGGAGTGGAGGTGGCGACGGGATTCGAACCCGTGTAAACGGCTTTGCAGGCCGGTGCCTAGCCGCTCGGCCACGCCACCGCGTGTGGTTTGACCCCACGTGCCGTGATCTCTGGAGGAGATCCCTGCACTCGAGCGGATGACGAGACTCGAACTCGCGACCCCAACCTTGGCAAGGTTGTGCGCTACCAACTGCGCTACATCCGCATTTCGCCCCCGGGTTGTTCACCCGGGCACTTGAAAGACTCTAACCGATCCTCGCCCTCCTGCAAAACCGGACGCACCCCGCGCGTGTCATGCAGAACTGGTCCGAGGCATGCTTCGGCATCCGGTAGGATCGGTAGTCGTCCCCCTCGGGGAACGGGCGATTGGCGCAGTTGGTAGCGCGCTTCCTTCACACGGAAGAGGTCATCAGTTCGAGTCTGGTATCGCCCACCGCGAAGCCCCCGCTGAACCCGGGGGCTTCTGTCTTTCCCGCCGGTCCCGACGGCGGCTCCGCGCCCTCAGGCGAGCTCGTCCTCGGGTGAGCGCGAGGGGATGTGCGTCGGCTTGGCCGATCGCACCCGGTCGCCGTCGACGATGCGAGCGCGGGTGCCCGCTGCAGCGGGTTGCGGCAGCTCTTCGTTCCCGTCGAGCGGCTGCGGCACGGGTGCGGTCTGCTCCCGCTGCGGGCTCGGATCGAACGGGGACGGCCGTTGTCTGCGCATTCCCAGACCGTACGCGCCGCACATGTGTGCTCTCTCAGGTGGCCGCGTCGACCCGCCTGACTCCTCAGTCGCCGGAGTCCCATCCGTAGCGGCGGTGGAGTGCGTCGGCGACGCGTCCGAATCGCTCCGGATCGAGAGCGGATGCCTCGCGCCGCATGCCGTCGCGATGCACACTGTAGAGCTGATCGATGTCGACCCAGGACGGGCGGCCCTGCGCGTCCCACTCCCCCGTGCCGATCGCGAGGAAGTCCCGGTCTCCGTCGTGGGCCTTGCTCGTCAGGCGGACGGCGTAGACGCGATCGCCGCTCTGCCGTGCGATGACCAGCACCGGACGATCCTTGCCGCGGCCGTCGTTCTCGGCGTACGGCACCCACGTCCAGACGATCTCGCCCGCATCGGGGTCGCCGTCGTGGTCGGGGGCATACGTGATCCGCAGCGCGTCCGCGCGGGGTGGGGGCATCTCCACGGTCGCGGCGGCGCCGCTGCGGCTCTGGGACGGCGCCCGAGGGGCGGGCGGATGCGTCGGAGCCGCCCCCCTGCGGGGCCGGAGGATGCTGCTCAGGATGCCGAGCAGCCCGTTTCGCTGTGTCACAGTCGTCATCCTAGGAGTGCGAGGCATCCTCCCCCGAGCACGGCGAAGGGGCGCCGCGGTGGGGGGAACCGCGACGCCCCTTCGGGCAGTGCCGTACGTGTCAGGCGCGCGCGCCCTCGAGCACGTAGCCCTCCTCGCCGTGGACGACGGTGTCGATGCCGGCGACCTCGTCCTCGTTCTTGACGCGGAAGCCGATCGTCTTCTCGATCGCGAAGCCGATGACGTAGGCGAGCACGAACGAGTACACGAGCACCGACACGGCGGCGATCGCCTGGACCATCAGCTGCGTGCCGTCGCCGCCGGTGAACAGGCCGGTGCCGGTGGCGAAGAAGCCGAGGTAGAGCGTTCCGATGAGGCCGCCCACGAGGTGGATGCCCACCACGTCGAGCGAGTCGTCGAAGCCCCACTTGAACTTGAGCTCGATCGCGAGGGCGCAGACCGCACCCGCGATGAAGCCGAGGAGGATTGCCCAGCCCGGGGTCAGCGACGCGCAGGCCGGAGTGATCGCGACGAGACCGGCCACGGCGCCCGAGGCGGCACCCACCGAGGTGGGCTTGCCGTCCTTGAACTTCTCGACGATCAGCCAGGCCAGCAGAGCCGCTGCGGGGGCGGCGATCGTGTTGACGAACGCGAGCGCGGCGGTGCCGTCGGCGGCGAGCTCGGAGCCCGCGTTGAAGCCGAACCAGCCGAACCACAGCAGGCCGGCGCCGAGGAGCACGAACGGCGGGTTGTGCGGGACGTGGACGCCCTTCTGGAAGCCGACGCGCTTGCCCAGGACGAGCGCCAGCGCGAGGGCTGCCGCACCCGCGTTGATGTGGACAGCGGTTCCGCCGGCGAAGTCGATCGCACCGACGCCGAACCACTCCTGCATGCCGTACGTGATCCAGCCGCCGTAGGCGAAGCTGCCGTCCTCGGCGAGTCCGAAGTTGAAGACCCAGCTCGCGACAGGGAAGTAGACGATCGTCGCCCAGATCGCGGCGAAGATCATCCACGAGCCGAACTTGGCGCGGTCGGCGATGGCGCCGGAGACGAGCGCGACCGTGAGGATCGCAAAAGTCGCCTGGAACGCCACGAACGCGAGCGGCGGGTAGGCGGCGCCCTCGGGCACCTCGAGCAGGCTGGTGAGCCCGATCGCCGACCAGTCGATCGCCCACGGCGCGACGAGGCCGTCAGCGGAAGGGAACGCGATGGCGTAGCCGTAGACGACCCACAGGACGCCGATGAGGCCGAGTGCGCCGAAGCTGAGCATCATCATGCTGATGACGCTCTTCGCCTTCACGAGACCGCCGTAGAAGAATGCGAGTCCTGGCGTCATCAACAGGACGAGCGCCGCGCATATCAGGATGAATGCGGTGTTGCCTTGATCCATCTCGAAGAGAACCTCTCTGCAGGGACGCAGGTATAGCGTCGGGTCCCCCCAGTGTGACCACGGTCCGTTTCAGCCTCGGACCGACCCGTGTTTCCCCCTCGTTACACGAGGGCGGCGCACGTAAACATCGTGTTTCGGCGGACCGAACGCGGGCCGCGAATCCGACCGGAGTCGGCCGGTCCCGCGAGTGTCGTGTCGCTCAGTCGAGTGTCGATGCGACGAGCCGGGAGATCGCGCGCAGGTACTTCTTGCGGTACCCGCCGGCCAGCATCTCCTCGGGGAAGACGAGGTCGAGCGACGTGCCGGTGGCGCGGATCGGCAGTTGTGCGTCATACACGCGGTCGATGAACGCGACGAACCGAAGAGCGGCGGACTGGTCGGTGAACGGAGCGACGTCGCGCAAGCCCACGAGCGACAGCCCGTCGATGAGCCGGATGTACCGCGACGGGTGCACGCGCGCCAAGTGGGCGACGAGAGCATCGAACGTGTCGTCCGACGCGAGGCCCGCCGCTGCGGCGTTCGCGATGGCCGCCTCGTACTGGGGCGGATCGAGCACGGCGGCGTGGCCGTCGAGCGCGCGGTGGCGGAAGTCGGTGCCGTCGATGCGGATCGTCTGGAAGCTCGCGGACATCGCGTGGATCTCGCGGAGGAAGTCCTGCGCGGCGAAGCGCCCTTCGCCGAGCGCGTTGGGCGGCGTGTTCGATGTCGCCGCAAGTCGTGTGCCCGACCCGACGAGCTCGCCGAGCAGGCGGGTCATGACCATCGTGTCGCCGGGGTCGTCCAGCTCGAACTCGTCGATGCACAGCAGGTCTGCGCCGCGGAACAGCTCGACGGTCTTCTGGTAGCCGAGCGCGCCCACGAGCGCCGTGTACTCGATGAACGAGCCGAAGTACTTCCGGCGTGCGGGCATCGCGTGATAGACGGAGGCGAGCAGGTGCGTCTTGCCGACGCCGAAGCCGCCGTCGAGGTAGACGCCCGGCTTGAGCTCGGGGCGCTTGGCGCGCCGGAAGAGTCCCCCCTTCGCGGGGGCCGACGCACCGGAGAAGGCCTGGAGCAGGTCCTTCGCCTCCTGCTGCGACGGGTAGGCCGGGTCGGCGCGATACGTGTCGAACGTCGCATCGGCGAACTGCGGGGGCGGGACCAGCGCGGCGACCATCTCGGCGCCGGCGAGCTGCGGGGCGCGCTCCACGAGGTGGACGACGCCGGTGCGTGTGGCGGAGACGGTCATGCGGATCCTGTGTCGGAGTCTTACAGAGGGGCTGTGCACGCCGGTCCGGGAATCTATGGTCGGAGGCGACGGTTCAACCCTAACCGTCGCCCGCGTGCGCCCGCCTCGCCTGACGCCGGATGGCGGACGCACGATCGCATCACCCGACTCCAGGAGATCCCATGCCCGTCGAGACCGATACCTCGTCCGAGAAGTTCGCCGCCTACGCCCAGCCGGGGCGCCTCGTCACGGGCGCGTGGCTGCAGACCCACCTGGGTGAGCCGGGCCTGGTCGTCGTGGAGTCCGACGAGGACGTCCTGCTGTACGAGACGGGCCACATCCCCGGCGCGGTCAAGGTCGACTGGCACACCGAGCTCAACGACCCCGTGGTCCGCGACTACGTGGACGGCGAGGGCTTCGCCGCGCTTCTCAGCCGCAAGGGCATCTCGCGCGACGACACCGTCGTGATCTACGGCGACAAGAACAACTGGTGGGCCGCGTACGCGCTGTGGGTGTTCTCCCTGTTCGGGCATGAGGACGTCCGCCTGCTCGACGGCGGGCGCGACAAGTGGATCGCCGAAGGGCGGCCGATCACCACCGCGCCGTCGGAGCCGGCCCCCACCCGCTACCCGGTCGTCGAGCGCGACGACGCGGCCCTGCGCGCCTACAAGGAGGATGTGCTCGCACACCTGGGCAACGGGCCGCTCATCGACGTCCGCTCCCCCGAGGAGTACGACGGCTCCCGCACCACCGCCCCGGCCTACCCCGAGGAGAGCGCACTGCGCGGTGGCCACATCCCGTCGGCGCAGAGCGTTCCGTGGGCACGCGCGGTCGCCGCGGACGGCGGCTTCAAGACGCGCGCCGAGCTCGAGGCGATCTACCGCGACGAAGTCGGCCTCCAAGACGGCGATGCGATCGTCGCGTACTGCCGCATCGGCGAGCGGTCGAGTCACACGTGGTTCGTCCTTCGGCACCTGCTCGGCTTCGACGACGTCCGCAACTACGACGGATCGTGGACCGAGTGGGGCAGCGCGGTGCGCGTGCCGATCGTGACGGGCGCGGAGCCGGGAGCGGCCCCCGCCCGCTGAGCCGCGGCATCCTCCCCCGCCGTCTGCAGCTGGGGCGCCGCCTCGCATCCGCGCAGCTCAGGGGCGCACGGCCCCACCGCATGGGAAGATGGCAGAGATGACCGAAGCCGTCCTGCCCGACCGTCTCGCCGAGATCCGCGACGAGTTCCTGGAGCTGCCCGAACCCGACCGGCTGCAGCTGCTGCTGGAGTACTCGTACGAGCTGCCGGCGGTGCCGGCGCAGTACGAGGATCATCCAGAGCGGTACGAGCGTGTGGTCGAGTGCCAGTCGCCGGTCTTCATCATCGTCGACGTGGATGCCGACGGCGTCGTCGCGATGCACGCCACCGCGCCGCCCGAGGCGCCGACGACCCGCGGCTTCGCGAGCATCCTGGCACAGGGACTCACCGGGCTCACGGCCGCAGAGGTGCTGGCTGTGCCCGGCGACTACCCGCAGACGCTGGGGCTCACCCGCGTCGTGTCGCCCCTGCGCATCTCCGGGATGACGGGCATGCTGCTGCGGGCGCAGCGACAGGTCCGCGCCGCCTCGGCCGCCTGAGCTGCCGCGGTCCGCTCAGTCCGCGATGATCCCCTGCGCGGTCAGCCACGTGCCGATGCTGCTGCTCCACCGCTCCTGGTCGTAGTTCCAGAGCTTGGTGTGCCGCGCCACCTCGAAGATCTGCATCTCGACCAGGTCGGGTCGGGCCGCGACGAGAGCGTGCGACGCGTCCGACGGCACGAAGCCGTCGTCGTCGCTGTGCAGGATCAGGATCGGATGCCGCAGCTCGCCTGCCCGGGCGACGACGTCGAGCTGGTCGAGGCGGATCGCCGCACCCGCCCGAGTCAGCGGGGACGCCCACTCGGTCTGCAGAGCCTCCATCGCGAGCCGGCTGACGGCCCCGGGCACGCGCTCCGCGCGCGCCTGGTAGTTCAGCACCGTGCGCCAGTCGACGACCGGCGACTCGAGGATCAGGCCCGCGATCGCGTCGCCGAGCGGGGAGTTGAGCGCGAGCTGCAGTGCGATGGCTCCGCCCATCGACCAGCCCATGACGATGATGCGGCGTGCGCCACGACGGCGGGCGAAGCCGATCGCCGCGTCGACGTCGCGCCATTCGGTCGCACCGAGCGTGTAGGTGCCGTTGCGGCTGCGAGGCGCCTCGCCGTCGTTGCGGTAGGAGACGACGAGAGAGGTGATGCCGAGAGCGTGGAACACCGGCACCGCGCGCAGGCACTCCGCGCGGGTCGTGCCCCGGCCATGCACCTGGATCACCCAGGTGTCGCCGTCCCCCGCGGGGAACAGCCACGCCGGGCACGGCCCCACCGTGGAGCCGATCAGCTCGATGGTGAAGGGCAGCTGCAGCTGCTCGGGACGGTCGTAGTACCACCCGCTGAAAGCAGCTTCGGGCTCGAGACGCGCGTCCGCAGGGATGTGCGTCAGGAGCTTGCGCTTGACGCTCGTGCCATCCTCCGAGAGCACCGAGCCGAGCTTGATGTAGTCGGACGACCCCGTCGTGAACAGGCCGTAGCGTCCCGGCAGCTCGGTGTCGGCCGTCCGAGACAGCGTGATGGTCTGCGCGGCCGTGTCGAGCGCGAGGATGCGCGTGTCGGCCAGCCGCCGTGCAGGGGTCACCACCTTGCGTGCCATCAGCACCGAGCCGGCAGCAAGGGCGCCGAGCGCACCGGCCAGTGCCACGCTCAGCACGGTGAGCGCGGCTTTCACGCCGGCGACGAGGGCAGGAGATGCGGCGCGCACTGCGGCGCGCCTGGAGGCGACCATCGAGGAACGATTCTAGTCTGTCCGCGTGGCTGAGCAGCGTCCCCCCGCGGCATCGAGCGCCTTCGAGCGGGCCGCGCAGGCGGTGCGTGACATCCGTTTCCGCGACGACCTCACGGTGCGGGAGATCGCTGCGCCGCAGGGACTCGCGCCCGACGCGATCGCTATCGCGGGCGACGTGCGCTCCTCACCCGATGACACGGACTCCCCGTACGGCACCGGTCGTCTCGTGCTGCTGCACGATCCCGACGAACCCGCACCCTGGAACGGTCCGTGGCGGATCGTCTGCTTCGCGCAGGCACCTCTGGAGCCCGAGATCGGCATCGATCCGCTCCTCGCCGATGTCGCATGGACCTGGCTCACCGACGCGCTTCAGTCGCGTGGCGCGGGCTTCCACTCGGCATCCGGCACCGCCACCAAGACTCTCTCGAAGGGCTTCGGCGCCCTTGCGGCGGAAGGCGACGGGGCGCAGATCGAATTGCGTGCGTCGTGGTCGCCGGAAGGCGCGATCGCCGCGCACGTGGAAGCATGGGCGGAGTTGGTTTGCATGCTGGCCGGTCTTCCCCCCGGCTCGGAAGGGATCGCGATGCTCGGTTCGCACAGGTCGCCGCGTGGCTGAATACGACGTGATCGACGAGCTCGCGCGCGTCGAGGAGGCGGTGCGGCGTCTCGCCGCAGGCGAAGGGCCGGTCGCCGTCGACGTCGAGCGCGCATCGGGCTTCCGCTACTCGCAGCGGGCGTACCTGGTGCAGGTGTTCCGCCGAGGCGCGGGCGTCTTCCTCTTCGACCCGCCGCCGATCGGCGACTTCCGGGCGCTGCAGGCCGCGATCGGCGACCTGGAATGGGTGCTGCACGCCGCGAGCCAGGACCTGCCGTCGCTGCGCGAGATCGGTCTGGAACCGGCGAGCATCTTCGACACCGAGCTGGCCGCACGCCTGCTCGGCCATGAGCGCGTGGGCCTCGGCGCCGTCGTCGAGGACACGCTCGGCATCTCCCTCGCGAAGGCGCACTCGGCCTCCGACTGGTCGACGCGGCCACTGCCGCAGTCCTGGCTGGAGTACGCGGCATTGGACGTCGAGCACCTCGTCGATGTGCGCGACAAGCTCGCCGACGAGCTCGTGGAGCAGGGCAAGACGGAGTTCGCGGCCGAGGAGTTCCGAGCGGTGCTGGAGCGCGAACCCAAACCTCAGCGCGAAGAGCCCTGGCGCCGGCTGTCGGGCCTTCACACGGTGCGTGGCCGGAAGGCACTGGCGGTGGCACGCGAGCTGTGGATCGCCCGCGAGGAGTACGCACGCGACGAGGACGTCGCCCCAGGACGACTCGTCCCCGACCGGGCCATCGTCGCCGCAGTGATCGCCGATCCCCCATCCAAGAGCGCCCTCGCGGCGCTCAAGGAGTTCACCGGACGGGCGAGTCGCTCCCAGCTCGACCGGTGGTGGGCGGCGATCGAGGCGGGGCGCGCCGTCCCCCAGCTGCCGCTCGAGCGTGCCACCGGCGGAGACACCCTTCCGCCGCCCCGCGCGTGGGTCGACCGGAACCCCGAGGCCGACGCCCGCCTCAAGGCGGCGCGTCCGGTCGTCGAGAAGCGCGCCGAAGAGCTTCACATGCCGACCGAGAACCTGCTGACGCCCGAGCTGCTGCGGCGGGTCGCATGGACTCCCCCGCAGCCGCTGACGGCGGAGACCGTCGGAGACGCGCTCGCTGTGCTGGGTGCGCGTCCCTGGCAGATTGCGCAGACTGCACAGGTGATCGCCGATGCCTTTGTGGATTCCGTGCAAGCCGCGTCGGGGGCGTCGGAACCGGCTTCGTAGGTTTCCGCCACCCGATTCCGGGCGCTCCGTGGGCCCTCCTAGGCTGGCGGCATCCCTATTTTTGGAGGCAGAGTGGCCGAGATTTCGGACGTCTTCTTCGTCGATGGAATGCGCACCCCCTTCGGGCGCGCCGGCGAGAAAGGCATGTACTGGAACACCCGAGCGGACGACCTCGCCGTCAAGGCGACGATCGGACTCATGGAACGCAACCCGGGCGTTCCGAAGGACCGCATCGATGACGTCGCCATCGCCGCGACCTCCCAGACGGGCGACCAGGGACTGACCCTCGGCCGCAGCGTCGCGATCCTCGCCGGGCTCCCGCAGACCGTCCCGGGCTTCGCGATCGACCGCATGTGCGCGGGCGCCATGACGAGCGTCACCACGATGGCCGGCTCCATCGGCGTGGGCATGTACGACGTGGCCCTCGCAGGCGGCGTGGAGCACATGGGCCACCACCCGATCGGCGGCAACGCCGACCCCAACCCGCGGTTCGTCGCGGAGAAGATGGTCGACCCGGGTGCGCTGAACATGGGCGTGACCGCGGAGCGGATCTTCGACCGCTTCCCGCACCTCACCAAGGAGCGCTCCGACCGCTACGGGATGCTGAGCCAGCACAAGGCTCAGGCTGCATACGATGCCGGCAAGTTCCAGCGGGACCTCGTGTCGGTCGCGATCAAGGACGCCGAGGGCTCGTGGGGCCTGGCGACCGAGGACGAGGGCCGCCGCCCGCAGACGACGATGGAGGACCTCGCAGGCCTCAAGACCCCGTTCCGGCCGCACGGCCGTGTGACCGCGGGCACGTCGTCGCCGCTCACCGACGGCGCGACGATGTCGCTCCTCGCCGGTGGCGCCGCGGTCAAGGATCTCGGCCTGCGTCCGAAGATGAGGCTCGTCTCGTTCGCCTTCGCCGGCGTGCAGCCCGAGATCATGGGCATCGGGCCGATCCCCTCGACCGAGAAGGCGCTGAAGAAGGCCGGCCTGAAGATCGACGACATCGGCCTGTTCGAGCTGAACGAGGCGTTCGCGATCCAGGTGATCTCGCTGCTCGACCACTTCGGCATCGCCGACGACGATCCCCGCGTCAACCAGTGGGGCGGCGCGATCGCGCTCGGCCACCCGCTGGCGGCGTCGGGGGTCCGCCTGATGATCCAGCTCGCGGCGCAGTTCGCCGAGCGACCGGACGTGCGCTACGGCCTGACGGCGATGTGCGTCGGTCTCGGCCAGGGCGGCTCGGTCATCTGGGAGAACCCGTTCTACGACGGAAAGAAGCGGAAGTAAGCGCGGCATGACGAACTACGACGACATCGACTTCTCCCCGATCCTGGCCGTCACCGAGGGCGAGGTGATCACGCACTCGCGGGTGCGCGACATCCGTCTCGCCTCCGGCAAGGTCCTGGCGCTCATCACGCTCGACAACGGGCGGGACCACACCCGGCCCAACACGCTGGGCCCCGCCACGATGTTCCAGCTCGGCGAGACGCTCGACGCCCTCAAGGCGCGCGCGTCCGCCGGCGAGATCCAGGCGGTCGGCATCACCGGCAAGCAGTACATCCTCGCCGCCGGGGCCGACCTGTCCGACATCTCGAAGGTGGGCTCGAAGGACGACGCGCGCCTGGTCGCGCAGCTCGGCCACAAGGTGTTCGGCAAGCTGTCCGAGCTGGGCGTCCCGACGTTCGCCTTCGTGAACGGCCTCGCGCTCGGCGGCGGACTCGAGATCGCGCTCAACTCGACGTACCGGACGGTGGATGCCTCTGCCGCCGCGATCGCACTGCCCGAGGTCTTCCTCGGCATCATCCCGGGCTGGGGCGGTGCGTATCTGCTGCCGAACCTCATCGGCATCGAGAACGCTCTCGAGGTCGTGATCTCCAACCCGCTCAAGCAGAACCGGATGCTGAAGCCTCAGCAGGCGTTCGAGTACGGCATCGTCGACGCGATCTTCCCGGCGGCGAACTACCTCGAGGACTCGCTGGCCTGGGCGGACGGTGTGCTGACCGGCAAGACGAAGGTGGAGCGCAAGAACGAGCCGGGCAAGATCGAGCGCCTGACCAAGTGGCCGATCGCCGTCAAGATGGCCCGGGGCATGCTCGAGTCGAAGATCGGCACGGTGCCGCTCTCGCCGTACGCGGCGCTGGAGCTCCTCGACAAGGCGAAGAGCGGCACGAAGGCCGAGGGCTTCGCGCGTGAGGACGAGGCGCTGGCCGAGCTCGTCACGGGCGACCAGTTCGCGGCATCGATGTACGCCTTCGATCTGGTGCAGAAGCGCGCCAAGCGCCCGGTCGGCGCTCCCGACAAGGCGCTGGCGAAGAAGGTCGGCAAGGTCGGCATCATCGGCGCCGGCCTGATGGCGAGCCAGTTCGCCCTGCTGTTCGTGCGCAAGCTCCAGGTGCCGGTGCTCATCACGGATCTGGACCAGGCGCGCGTCGACAAGGGCGTGGCGTACATCCACGACGAAATCGGCAAGCTCGAGGCGAAGGGCCGCCTCGACGGCGACTCCGCCAACCGGCTGCGCGCGCTCGTGACGGGAACGACCGACAAGAGCCTGTACGCGGACTGCGACTTCGTCATCGAGGCCGTCTTCGAAGAGGTCGGCGTCAAGCAGCAGGTGTTCGGCGAGATCGAGCAGATCGTCGCCGAGGACGCGATCCTCGCGACCAACACCTCGTCGCTGTCGGTCGAGGAGATCGGTGCCACGCTCGCCCACCCGGAGCGCCTGGTCGGCTTCCACTTCTTCAACCCGGTCGCGGTCATGCCGCTGATCGAGATCGTGAAGACGCCGCAGACGTCGGATGCCGCCCTGTCGACCGCGTTCGTGGTCGCACGCAACCTCGGCAAGAACGCGGTGCTCACCGCGGACGCGCCGGGCTTCGTGGTGAACCGGCTGCTGGCGAAGGTCATGGGCGAGGCGGCGCGCGCCGTCTACGAGGGCACACCGGTGGCGGACGTCGAGAAGGCGTTCGCGCCCCTCGGTCTGCCGATGGGCCCGTTCCAGCTCATCGACCTCGTCGGCTGGAAGGTGGCCGCGCACGTCCAGGACACGATGGTGCACGCGTTCCCCGACCGCTTCTACGCGAACGAGAACTTCCACGCGCTGGCGGAACTGCCGGAGGTCGTGGAGAAGGACCGCGGCGGCCGCGTCACCGGCTGGACCAAGGCGGCCGAGAAGCTGCTCAAGCCCGCCGTGGGATCGTCTCCCGCGTCGGCCGAGACGATCCTCGCCCGGGTGCAGGACGGCCTCGCGCAGGAGATCAAGATCATGCTCGACGAGGGCGTTGTCCCCGAGGTTGAGGACATCGATCTCTGCCTCATCCTCGGTGCGGGCTGGCCGTTCATCGACGGCGGCGCGTCGCCCTACCTCGATCGCGAGGGAGCATCCGAGCGCGCCTTCGGCGACACCTTCCACCACCCGGTGATCAAGGGGATCGCCGGCTGACACCGCCGACCGCTCACGGAAGGGCGCATCCTCTCTGCCGAGGATGCGCCCTTCCGCACGTGCGGGAGGAGTCGGCCGCATGCTGTTCCTCGCGCCCGCGCCGCGAACGGCGATGCTCCCCTCACCGAACGCGATGCGTCCGAAGCGTGAACACTCGGCGCGCGAGGGCCTCCACGGCGCACCGGCGCTTCTGCGCAGGGCATCCTGTCCCTGTCGGATGGTGCGAACGGGAGGTGTCCGGATGCTGGATGTGATCTCGGGGCTGTTCAGCGGCAGTGCGCTGGGGGTGCTGGTCAAGACCAGTGGCGCGGCGTTGACGCTGCTCGTGGTCGTCCCCGCCCTCATGAAGCTGTTCCTGGTGACGGTCGACGAGGGTTCGACCGCGATCCGGACCCGCAACGGGAAGCCGATCATCCGTCGTGTCCGGGGTGCGGACGACGGTCGCGGCGAGGTGGTGGTGCTGCGGCCCGGCACCCACGGCGCGTTCCCGATCTTCTACTGGTATCGGCTGGTCGATGTGCGCGCGCGATCGACGGATCTGCCCGCCCGCAGCCTCACCGCCGCCAGCGGACATCAGCATCTGGTGCATGCCTCGTTCGACTGGCGCCCGATCGTGTCGGGGCACGATCTGCGCGTGCTCGAGCTCGACGTCGTCAATGTGCGGGAGCGTGCAGGCAACATCGTGGGTGCGGCGCTGCGCGACCTCGTGCACCAGCTGGACGGCGCGGTGCTCCCGCCCAACGACCTCCTGTCTCCGCGCGTCGTCAGCGCGTGCTCCGACCTCGTGCGCACGGACTGCGGCATCGAGCTGCTGCGCGTGATCGTCACGGGCGACGCCCTCACCGACGGCTACCTGCTGTCGCAGGCGATCACTCCGCGTCCGGCGGACCCGCAGAGCGCGGAGTGGGATGCCGCGGCCTCCGTCCTCGCGACGCGGCTCTCGTCCGTCTAGCGTCGGTCGTCGCGGCTGCGCGCAAGATCCGACAGCGTCGGGATCTCACCCGTCGGCGTCGGGTCGCCGCTCTGGGCACCGCGCGCGACCGGGATGCGCGTGCCGAGCACCTGCGCCACGACATCCTGCGCGATCTTGGCCGCTGTGAGCCCGGCATCCTCGAGGATCTGCTCTCGGCTCGCGTGGTCGATGAACTGGTCGGGCACACCCAGCTCGTCCACCGCGGTGTCGACGCCCGCCTCGCGCAGCACCTGGCGCACGCGTGTGCCGATGCCGCCGACCCGGATGCCGTCCTCGATCGTGATGACCAGGCGATGGGATGCCGCGAGCTCGACGACAGACGCCTGCACCGGCACGACCCAGCGGGGGTCGACGACGGTGGCGCCGATGCCCTGTGCGCGCAGGCGCCCGGCCACGTCGACGGCGATGTGCGCCATGGGGCCGATGCCGACCAGCAGCACATCGTGCGCGTCGGAGCGCACCAGCACGTCGACGCCGTCATCCAGGCGCTCGAGCGCGGGGAGCTCCGGGCTGACGCCGCCCTTCGGGAAGCGGATCACCGTGGGGCCGTCGTCGATGGCGACCGCCTCCTGCAGCTCCTCACGCAGGCGCGTGCCGTCTCTGGGCACGGCGATGCGGATGTTCGGCACGATCTGCAGCATGGCCAGATCCCAGATGCCGTGGTGGCTCGGTCCGTCGGGGCCGGTCACCCCGGCGCGGTCGAGCACGAAGGTCACGCCGGCGCGGTGGAGGGCGACATCCATCAGCACCTGGTCGAACGCGCGGTTCATGAACGTCGCGTAGATCGCGACGACCGGATGCAGGCCGCCGAAGGCGAGACCGGCGGCGGAGGCGACCGCGTGCTGCTCGGCGATCCCGACGTCGTACACGCGGTCGGGGAATCGCTGGGCGAACGGCAGGAGCCCGGTCGGTCGCAGCATCGCCGCCGTCATCGCGATCACGTCGTCGCGCGCATCGCCCACCGCGACGAGCTCGTCGGCGAACACGTCGGTCCAGGCCAGACCGCTGGTCGCGCCGAGCGATTCGCCGGTGATCGGGTCGATCTTCCCGACCGCATGGAACTGGTCGGCCTCGTCCTCCAGAGCCGGAGCGTAGCCGCGGCCCTTCTCCGTGATGGCGTGGACGATGACGGGAGCGCCGTACGACTTCGCGAGCTCGAGGGTCTCGATCAGCGTCGGCAGGTCGTGACCGTCGACAGGGCCGAGGTACTTGATGTCGAGGTTCGAGTAGAGGGCCGCGTTGTTCGTGAACCGGGAGAGGAAGCCGTGGGTGCCCCCGCGAACGCCGCGGTAGACGGCGCGCGCGGCGGGACCCAGCTTGCGGAACAGGTCGTCGGAGCCGCGGTGCAGCGTGCGGTAGGACTCTGCCGTGCGGACGCGGTTGAGGTAGCGGGCCATCCCGCCGATCGTCGGGGCGTAGGAGCGGCCGTTGTCGTTGACGACGATCACGAGATTGCGGTCGTTGTCGTCGGAGATGTTGTTGAGCGCCTCCCACGTCATGCCGCCCGTCAGGGCCCCGTCGCCCACGACGGCCACGACGTGCCGGTCCTTGCGCCCGGTGCGGGTCAGGGCGCGCGAGACGCCGTCCGCCCAGCTCAGCGAGCTCGACGCGTGCGACGACTCGACGACGTCGTGCGCGCTCTCCGAGCGCTGCGGGTACCCGGCGAGGCCGTCGCGCGCGCGCAGGTTCGTGAAGTCCTGCCTGCCCGTGAGCAGCTTGTGCACGTAGGACTGGTGGCCGGTGTCGAAGATCATCGGGTCGTTCGGTGAATCGAAGACACGATGCAGCGCGATCGTCAGCTCGACGACGCCGAGGTTGGGGCCGAGGTGGCCTCCCGTGCGTGCGACGTTCTCGACGAGGAAGCCGCGGATCTCGCTCGCGAGCTGCTCGAGCTGATCGGTGGTCAGTCCGTCGAGGTCGCGGGGTCCGGTGATGGACGACAGCAGCGACATCCCCGCTCCTTTCGGGCCCGGGAAGGGCTCTGCAAGTCTACCCGGGGCATGAAGGGGGGACCGGATGCCGCGGCATCCGGTCCCCCGTGAATCACCTGTCAGACCAGCGAACGCAGCACGTACTGCAGGATGCCGCCGTTGCGGTAGTAGTCGGCCTCACCGGGCGTGTCGATGCGGACGACCGCGTCGAACTCGACAGTGGCCTTGCCGGGTGCGGAGAACTCGCTCGGTTCGGCGGTGACGCGCACGGTCTTCGGCGTGACGCCCTCGTTGAGCTGCTCGAGACCCGAGATCGAGACGATCTCGGTGCCGTCGAGTCCGAGCGACGCCCAGCTCTCGCCGGCGGGGAACTGCAGCGGAACCACGCCCATGCCGATGAGGTTCGAGCGATGGATGCGCTCGAAGCTCTCGGTGATGACCGCCTTGACGCCCAGCAGGCTCGTGCCCTTGGCCGCCCAGTCGCGGGACGAGCCGGAGCCGTACTCCTTGCCGCCGAAGATGACGAGCGGCGTGCCCGCGGCCTGGTAGTTCTGGCTGGCGTCATAGATGAACGACTGCGGGCCGCCCTGCTGCGTGAAGTCGCGGGTGAAGCCGCCTTCGACCTCGGCGCCGTCGTTGACCGCGCGCACCAGCTGGTTCTTCAGGCGGATGTTCGCGAACGTCCCGCGGATCATCACCTCGTGGTTGCCACGGCGCGAGCCGTAGGAGTTGAAGTCCTTGCGGTCGACGCCGTGCTCGGCGAGATACTTGCCCGCCGGGCTGTCGGCCTTGATGTTTCCGGCCGGGCTGATGTGGTCGGTGGTGACCGAGTCCAGCAGGGTGGCCATCACGCGCGCACCCGAGATGTCGGTGACCGGCGTCAGCTCCATCGTCATGCCGTCGAAGTACGGGGGCTTGCGCACGTAGGTGGATGCGTCATCCCACTCGAACACGTCACCCGTCGGGGTCGGGAGGGTCCGCCACCGCTCGTCGCCCTCGAAGACGCTCGCGTACTGATGGGTGAACATGTCCTTGTTGATCGACGAGTCGATCGTCGCCTGCACCTCGGCCGAGTCGGGCCAGATGTCCCGCAGGAACACGTCGTTGCCGTCCTGGTCGGTGCCGAGCGCGTCGACCTCGAAGTCGAAGTTCATCGAACCAGCGAGGGAGTACGCGATCACGAGCGGCGGGCTCGCAAGGTAGTTCATCTTCACGTCGGGGTTGATGCGGCCCTCGAAGTTGCGGTTGCCCGAGAGGACGGCCGTCACGGCGAGGTCGTTCTCGTTGATCGCCGCCGAGACCTCCTCGATGAGCGGGCCCGAGTTGCCGATGCACGTGGTGCAGCCGTAGCCCACCGTGAAGAAGCCGAGCTCTTCGAGGTCCTTGGTGAGGCCGGCCTTCTCGTAGTAGTCGGTGACGACCTTCGAGCCGGGCGCGAGGGTGGTCTTGACCCACGGCTTGGCCTTGAGGCCCTTCTTCACGGCGTTGCGCGCGAGCAGACCCGCCGCCAGCATGACCGACGGGTTCGACGTGTTCGTGCAGGACGTGATCGCGGCGATCGTCACGGCGCCGTGGTCGAGGACGAACTTCTCGCCGCCCTCGAGCGTCACCGGGGTCGGCTTCGACGCCGTCGCCGGCGCGTGGCTGTGGTGGTGGTGCTCGTGGTGGCTGTACTCGTCCTCGGGCGAGTTTCCGGGCGGGTCGGACGCCGGGAACGACTCCGAGCCCTCGAGATCGACCAGATCGTGGTCGACCTCGGCGTAGTTGGTGAGGTCGCTCTCGAACTGCTGCTTCGCCTGCGAGAGGACGATGCGGTCCTGCGGGCGCTTGGGACCGGCGATGGACGGGACGACCGTGGACAGGTCGAGCTCCATGTACTCGCTGAAGACCGGCTCGCGCGAGGGGTCGTGCCAGAGGGACTGCTCCTTCGCATACGCCTCGACCAGTGCGAGCTGCTGCTCGTCACGGCCCGTGAGGCGCAGGTAGTCGACGGTCACGCTGTCGATCGGGAACATCGCGGCGGTCGAGCCGAACTCCGGGCTCATGTTGCCGATGGTGGCGCGGTTCGCGAGCGGAACGGACGCCACGCCCTCGCCGTAGAACTCGACGAACTTGCCGACCACGCCGTGCTTGCGCAGCATGTCGGTGATGGTCAGCACGACGTCGGTGGCGGTGACGCCGGTCGGGATCGCGCCCGAGAGCTTGAATCCGACGACCTTGGGGATGAGCATCGACACCGGCTGGCCGAGCATCGCGGCCTCGGCCTCGATGCCGCCGACGCCCCAGCCCAGGACGCCGAGTCCGTTGACCATCGTCGTGTGCGAATCGGTGCCGACGCAGGTGTCGGGATAGGCGCGCAGGACGCCGCCGACGGTGCGGTCGTAGATGACCTTCGCGAGGTGCTCGATGTTGACCTGGTGGACGATGCCGGTGCCCGGCGGGACGACCTTGAAGTCGTCGAACGCGGTCTGGCCCCAGCGCAGGAACTGGTAACGCTCGCCGTTGCGCTCGTATTCGATCTCGACGTTGCGCTCGAGGGCGTTCTCGGTGCCGAAGAGATCGGCGATCACCGAGTGGTCGATGACCATCTCGGCCGGCGACAGCGGGTTGATCCTGGTCGGGTCGCCGCCGAGCGCCGTGACCGCCTCGCGCATGGTGGCGAGGTCGACGATGCAGGGAACACCGGTGAAGTCCTGCATCACGACGCGAGCCGGCGTGAACTGGATCTCGGTGTTCGGCTCGGCCGCGGCATCCCACGACCCGAGAGCCTCGATCTGCTCCTTGGTGACGTTCGCGCCGTCCTCGGTCCGCAGCAGGTTCTCGAGCAGCACCTTGAGGCTGAACGGGAGCTTCTCGTAGCCCGCGACCGTGTCGATGCGGAAGATCTCGTAGTCGGTGCTGCCGACCGTCAGGGTGCTCTTCGCACCGAAGCTGTCAACCGTGGACACGTCTGTCTCCTTCGTCGGCGGCGGGATCGTGCCGGAGTCCGGCATCCCCATCTTCCCCCGCCCCGAAGCCCGCGGCTAGTGAGGTCGACCTAACGGATCGAGGGAAAACTATCTTGATGTCAAGATAAATGTATCACTTCGGCGCGCGGGGGTAGAGCGCGCGCACGGCGAGCCACGTGACCGCGACCAGCGGTGCGAACAGGGGCAGGCCCATCACCAGCTTGAGCGTGCCGAGGGCCGTCACGTCGCCGGCGAAGTACAGCGGGACCTGCACGATGAGGCGCAGCGCGAACAGGGCGGCCCACGCGAGCGACAGCCAGAAGAAGACCCGCCGCTTGCGCCGGTCGGCGCGCCACGCGGTGCCCTCGCCCATGAGGAATCCGACCGCGAGTCCGATGAGCGGCCACCCGATGAGCGCCGACACGAGGAATGCCGTCCCGTAGATCGTGTTCGTGAGGAAGCCGGGGATGAAGCTGTCCTCTCCCCTGCCCGTCCACAGCGACAGGCCGGCTGCCGCGGCGGCCGCGATCAGACCGCCGATGGCGGCGCTCGCGGACTGCCGCTGGAGGAGCCTCACGATCGTGAACACGGCGGCCAGGCCGACAGACAGGCCGAGGCTCAGCGGCAGGTTGCCCGTCCGCGTCCCCGGGTCGTACGTGAGGGTCCACGCCACCAGGAACACGACGCCGGGAAGAACGGATTCCAGGATGCCGCGCCAGCCGCCCATCGCCTTCCACACGACGTGACCGGTGCTGCGGCTCTCCGCGGGGTCGAGCCCGGCGCGCCGTGCGGCGCCGCCGAGAGCTGCGCCGAGCACCTCGGATGCGGACGCCGGCGCCTCGGTCTCGTCGATGGGAGAGCTCGCCGCGTCGGCGGGGCCGTTCGCCGTTCGGTCCGAATCCGCGTCGTCGGGCCGCGCCCCGTCGCTCACGCCGAGCCCGGCGTGGCCGGCATGCGCAGCGGGATGAGATCGCGCGGCGGCATGGGCGATCCGCCGCGGACGACGACGATCGACCGGAACAGGTCCTCGACGGCTGCGGCGGCCTCGACATCGGCGGTCGCTGCGCCGCCGATGACGCCGCGGAGGAACCAGCGGGGTCCGTCGACGCCGACGAAGCGCGCGAGACGCTTGCCGGCGGTGCCGTCGGGACCGGCGACGACAGGCACCTCGGCGAGCAGCTCGGGGCCGAGCGGGCCTTCGCGCTCCTCGACGCGGCCGCCCTGCTGACGGATCTGCTGGCGGATCTGCTCCCGCGTCTCAGCCCAGAGCCCCGCCGAGCGGGGGGCGGCGAACGGCTGAACCTGCAGCGTCGAGCCGGAGTAGTCCAGCCCGACGGCGACGATGCGCTTCGTCTGCTCCTCGACCTCGAGGCGCAGGTTGAGTCCTTCTCGCGGCAGGATCTTGATGCCGCCGAGGTCGATGTACGGCCGCACCGGGTTGGCTTCGGACTCGTCGAACGGGCCGGTGGTGGCGCGGTCCTCGGGCGCGACCTTGCGCGGTCCGTCGGCGGATGAGGGGTCGGTCATGCGAGGACTCCGTCCTTCTGGTAGCCCGTGGAGCCGAAGCCGTCCTCGCCGCGCACGCTGTCGGGCAGGGTCTCCACGGGGATGAATACGGCGCGAGGCACCGGCATGACGATGAGCTGCGCGATGCGGTCGCCGACCGCGATGTCGTGCGCGTGCTCGCGGTCGGTGTTGAGGAGGATGATCTTGATCTCGCCGCGGTAGCCGGCGTCGATCGTGCCGGGGGCGTTGACGATCGTGATGCCGTGCTTGGCAGCGAGGCCGCTGCGGGGCACCACGAAGGCGACGTATCCCTCGGGCAGCGCGATGCGCACACCGGTGCCGACGAGCGCGCGGTCGCCGGGTTCGAGCCGCACCGCCTCGGCGGCGACGAGGTCGGCGCCGGCGTCTCCGGGGTGTGCGTACACCGGGACGTCGGGGGCGATAATGGGGACGTCCACCGTTTCAGTCACCCAACGAGGGTAATGCAGAACTCCATGCGTCACGCCGATGCCCGAAGCGGCCGCCCCGACGGCTATCGGGAGCGGCTCGGACCCTCCCTGTGGATCCTCGTCGCGGCCGCGGTCGCGGCGCCCATGGCCGCCCTCGTCCTCACACCGATCGACACCACGATCGCGCTCGTGGTGGGCATCTGCGTCGGGGTGCTGCTGATCGCGCTGCTCATCGCGGCTGCTCCGGTGGTCGAGGTCCGCGACGGTGAGGTGCGGGCAGGGCGTGCTCACATCGGCGTCGAATTCCTCGGTGCCCCCGAGGTGCACGTCGGCGACGATGCGCGTCACGCGCGCGGCGCGGGCCTCGACCCGCGGTCGTGGCATCTGATCCGAGGCGGGATCGACGGAGTCGTCGTCATCCCGGTGACCGATATCGACGACCCGACGACCGCGTGGGTGATTTCCTCGCGGACGCCGGATCGACTGTCCGCCGCTGTGCGGCGGGCTCAGATCACGCGGAGCACTCCGCGCAGATAGGGCCGTCGGCCGTCTCGTGATCGAGCTGCGAGCGGTGCTTCACAAGGAAGCAGTTCGAGCAGGTGAACTCATCCTCCTGGGGCGGGAGAACGACGACGTCGAGCTCGAGGTCCGAGAGGTCGGCACCGGGCAGCTCGAAGCCCGACGGGTTGTCGGCATCCTCCGCATCGACCGAGCCCGAGAGCTTGTCGGGAACGCGCTCCTTGAGCGCTTCGATCGACTCGCTGTCGTCCTCGGTCTTGCGGGGGGCGTCGTAATCGGTGGCCATGCGTGAACGTCTCAACTTCCGGGTATCGCGGGTTGCGCTCGCCCTTGCGGGCGGCGATAGTTTGCACGACGGTTCCTCTTTTCGCAAATGCGTCCGGCGGTGTCCACCACGTGCGTTCGCGTGAAACTCGCGGCACGCGCCGTATATTCCCGGCCTGGGCACTTCGCTGTGACACGATGGGGCGGATCAGGCAGCATCGGCTGCCATCAGCCCGACGGGGAAGTACAGCCGTGAGCCCAAGGGAAAAGTAAGGGGCGTCCGCATGGAACAGCTCAAGGTCATCGGAACCGAGGACGACAAGCTCATCCTGGCGACCGAGTCCGGCGAGAGATTCTCGCTCGATGTCGACGATGTGCTGCGGGTCGAGCTGCGCAAGGCGCGGCGCGACCGCGACGGCGACGTCCAAGCGCCGCGCGCGAGTCCGCGGGAGATCCAGGCGCACATCCGCTCCGGGCTGTCCGCCCGCGAGGTCGCCGAGCTCCTCGGCGCGCGCGTCGAGGACGTGGTGCGCTTCGAAGGCCCCGTGCTGGCCGAGCGCGAACACGTCGTCGGACAGGCGCTGGCGGTGCCCGTTCTTCTCGGCGGCGACTTCGAGGGCGACGGACAGACCACGTTCGGCTCCGCCGTGCGCGCCAAGCTCGCCGAGGCCGGTGCCATCGGCGAACGGTGGACGAGCTGGAAGGCGCCCACCGGCTGGACGGTCAAGCTGGAGTTCACGGCCAACGACATCGGGCACGATGCCCGCTGGGGCTTCGACCCCCGCCGCAGCACGCTGTCGCCGCTGAACTCCGACGCGATCCAGCTCTCCCGCCAGGGGTCGCTGCCCGAAGGGCTGATCCCGCGCCTGCGGGCACTGGACAGTGCACCGGCGAAGGACGACTCGCGCTTCGACAGCGGCGCGTTCGGTCCGCGGCGCCTCCCGGACGCCGACATCGAGTCGCCCGAGATCCCCTCGCCGGCCGCTCCCGCCGTCCAGGAGGCGGCGATCAAGCGTGCCAGCGAGCCCACCGTCGTCACGTCGGCCGAGACAGCGGATCTTCTCGAGGCCCTGCGCCGTCGCCGCGGTCAGCGCGAGCCGCTGCCGGGCGCCGACGAAGTGGCTGCACCGCAGCGCTCCTCGGCGCCGGTCGCGCTGTTCGACGCCCTCGAACCGGGCTACGACGAGGCACCCGCCGACGAAGAGCCGCCGGCATCCGACTATCAGGCGCCCACTCCCGCCGCGGTGGCGGAGGCAGGCCGTCGCAAGGGGCGCACCTCGATGCCCTCGTGGGATGAGATCGTCTTCGGCGCCCGTTCCGACGACTGACGGCTCAGGCGAACGCGCCGAGCCGGATGAGCGGCACGACCCGCTCCTCATCGGTCAGCGAGCCGTGCTGGCCCACCATCTTCTGCGGTGCCTTGTCGGCGAGGCGATCGTCGTAATACGCGATCCCGGTGCGCGGGGCGACGATCACGTCGCCGATGCGGCCGCCGACCTCGGGGTCGACGACCCCCATGAGTCCCGACGTCTCGAGCTCGGCGCGGGAGAAGACCCAGGCCCGCGACCCCTCGGCCTCGCGCCACCGCGCGAGCACGGCATCAGCCTGCCCGGCCTCGGCATACAGCTGCAGCATGCGCGGCTCGCCGCCGATGAGGCGGACGCCGTCGAGCAGGTCGCCGCCCTCGTCGAGCAGGATGTGGCGGTGACGGGGGACGTCGATCATGCCGTGATCCGAGGTGACGACGACGCCGGTGCTGCGGTCGACCGACGCCGCGAGCGTGCGGGCAGCGGCGTCGATCCGTTCCAGAGCGGCCACCCACTCGTCGGACTCCCAGCCGCGCTTGTGGCCCACCGCGTCGAGATCGGCCGCATACAGATAGACGAGCGAGCCCGGATGCCGCGCCGCCAGGTCGGCGGCGACACGTACGCGTTCGTCGAGGTCGTCCACTCCGTGGAACTCGGCGTCGCCCAGCGTCACGGCCGTGAATCCGGTGCGTGCGTACTCGTTGCGCGACACGGCGAAGAACGGCCGGCCGAGCGTGGCCGACAGCGGCGCGGCACGCTGGAACGACAGCGGCAGGCCGTCGGTGTCCCACCCGCGCAGCATGTTGACGACGTCGTCGGTGCCGGGAACCCGGGCGCGATAGCCGACGATGCCATGCTCCCCCGGCAGGGCGCCCGTGAGCAGACTCGTCAGTGCGGCTGCCGTGGTGGAGGGGAAGACGGTGCGCGCGGCATCCCGTCTCGTCCGCGCTTCGCTGAGGAAGCGCGCGTGTCCCGCGCGGGCGGCGAGGTTCGACACGCCCAGCCCGTCGATCACCCACACGATCGCGCTGCGCGCCGGTGCGAACCACTCCGATGTGCCGTTCAGTGCCGCCGACATCTCGGGCACGACACGGGTGAGGCTCCGGGCGCGCGGCGGGTCCGCGGGTAGGCTGAGGGACATCGGGGCCAGTCTCGCACACCGCGGCCGCGCCCTACCGCTCCCGCCGTCACCCGAGGCTTCATCGACACATGCCCGCTTCCCGCACCGATTCCTCACCCGCCGACCACGGACGCATCGAGGACGTCGACGTCTCGTCCGAGATGCAGACGTCGTTCCTCGAGTACGCGTACTCGGTGATCTATTCGCGCGCGCTCCCCGATGCGCGCGACGGGCTGAAGCCGGTTCAGCGGCGCATCCTCTTCCAGATGGCCGACATGGGGCTGCGCCCCGACCGCGGGCACGTCAAGAGCGCCCGCGTCGTCGGCGAGGTGATGGGAAAGCTGCACCCGCACGGCGACGCCCCCATCTACGACGCGCTCGTGCGGCTCGCGCAGCCGTTCTCGCTGCGCGTGCCGCTCGTCGACGGCCACGGCAATTTCGGCTCGCTCGACGACGGGCCCGCCGCCCCTCGCTACACCGAGGCCCGTCTCGCCCCTCCGGCGCTCGCGCTCACCGAGAATCTCGACGAGGACGTCGTCGACTTCATCCCCAACTACGACGGCCAGTTCCAGCAGCCCGAAGTGCTGCCGGCCGCGTTCCCCAACCTCCTCGTCAACGGCACGACCGGCATCGCGGTCGGCATGGCGACGAACATGGCGCCGCACAACCTCATCGAGGTGGTCGGCGCGGCCACGCATCTGCTCGACAACCCCGAGGCCACGGTCGACGAGCTCATGGAGTTCGTGCCCGGTCCGGATCTTCCCGGTGGCGGCATCATCGTCGGTCTCGACGGCATCAAGGACGCCTACACGAACGGGCGCGGCAGCTTCCGCACCCGGGCCAAGGTGTCGATCGAGTCGCTGGGCCCGCGCCGGACCGGGCTCATCGTCACCGAGCTGCCCTACCTCGTCGGCCCGGAGCGCGTGATCGAGAAGATCAAGGACGCGGTCAACGCCAAGAAGCTGCAGGGGATCTCGGACGTCACCGACCTCACCGACCGTCACCACGGTCTGCGTCTGGTCATCGGCATCAAGACGGGCTTCGACCCCCAGGCGGTGCTGGACCACCTCTACCGGCTGACGCCGCTCGAGGACTCGTTCAGCATCAACAACGTCGCGCTCGTCGAAGGGCAGCCGCAGACGCTCGGGCTCCGTGAACTGCTGCGGGTCTACCTCGACCACCGCATCAGCGTCGTCACGCGCCGCAGCCGCTACCGGCTCGCTCGGCGCAAGGAACGACTGCACCTGGTCGAGGGCCTCCTCATCGCGATCCTCGACATCGACGAGGTCATCCAGGTCATCCGCACCTCCGATGACGGCGAACAGGCGCGCCAGCGCCTGATGAGCGTCTTCGACCTGTCGGAGGCGCAGTCCGAGTACATCCTCGAGCTGCGACTGCGCCGGCTGACGAAGTTCTCCCGCATCGAGCTCGAGGCCGAGCGCGACAACCTCAAGAAGGAGATCGCCCAGCTCGAGGAGCTGCTCGGCAGCGACGTGCTGCTGCGCGCGCAGGTGGCGCATGAACTGGATGCCGCGGCCGAGGCGTTCGGCACTCCACGGCGCACCCTGCTGCTCAACGGCGGTCCGGTGCAGCCGCGCTCACGCGCCGCCGCGGCGGCCGCCGACCTGCAGATCGCGGATGCCCCGTGTCGCGTCTTCCTCTCGGCCACCGGACGCATGGTCCGCGCCGAGCTGGTCGCCGATGCGCCCGGTGGCGGCGTCGTGGCCCCGGCACGCCGCTCGAAGCACGACGCGATCCGCTCCTCGGTGGACGCGACGACCCGCGGCGACATCGGTGCGGTGACGAGCCTCGGCCGCCTGGTGCGCCTCTCCCCCGTCGACCTGCCTTCGGTCCCCGGCAACTCGGTGCAGCTGGGCGCCGGCACACGCGCCGATCAGTACCTCGGCCTGAGCGGCGGCGAGCACGTCGTCGCGCTGGTCCCGCTCGCCGACACCCCGCCGATCGCCGTCGGCACCGCGCAGGGCGTGGTGAAGCGGGTCGCCGCGAGTGAGCTCGGCAACAAGCACGACATCGAGATCATCTCTCTCAAGGACGGCGATCGCGTCGTCGGCGCCGCGCCGGCATCCGACGGCGCCGAGCTGGTGTTCGTCGCGAGCGATTCCCAGCTCCTGCGCTTCGACGCGTCGTCGGTGCGCCCGCAGGGCCGCTCCGCCGGCGGCATGGCCGGGATGCGGCTCACCGACGGCGCGCAGGTCATCGCGTTCGACGTCGTGGGGCCGTCCGAGTTCGACGCCGTCGTGGTGACGATCGCCGGCTCGAGCACCGCGCTCGCTGGCACCGACGCCGGCAGCGCCAAGGTGTCGCTCTTCAGCGAGTTCCCCGCCAAGGGGCGCGCGACCGGGGGTGTTCGAGCCCATCGATTCCTCCGCGGGGAGGACGCGCTCACCATCGCCTGGGTGGGCACCGATCCGCGTGCCATCGGCTCCGACGGGGCGGTCCGCGCCCTGCCGGCGGCCGGCGCGAAGCGCGATGCGTCGGGGACGGCCCTGGACGGGGTCATCGGCGCGGTCGGCACCGGCATCCGCTGACGTTCACCGGTCGTTGAGCCAGCGAGGAACGAGCGAGACGAAACGCGTCGAGCAGCAGACGGCGTTTCGTCTCGCTCCGCTCGCTCAACGAGCGGTGGTCGTCAGGCGTCGATGCGCTCCCGCACGAGCCGGTCGCTCGAGTCGATGATGAACTCCTTGCGCGGGGCGACGTCGTTGCCCATGAGCAGTTCGAAGACGGATGTCGCAGCCTCGGCATCCTGCATCCGCACGCGGCGCAGGGTGCGGCCGGCGCGATCCATGGTCGTCGTCGCCAGCTGGTCGGCATCCATCTCGCCGAGGCCCTTGTAGCGCTGCACCGGCTCCTGCCAGCGCTTGCCGGCCTTGCCGAGCTTCGTGAGCAGCCCGTGCAGCTCCGCCTCGGAGTAGGTGTAGATCGTGTCGTTCGGCTTGGTGCCGGGGTTCATCACGACGACGCGGTGCAGCGGCGGCACGGCGGCGTACACGCGCCCCTCGTCGATGAGCGGCCGCATGTAGCGGAAGAACAACGTCAGCAGCAGGGTGCGGATGTGTGCCCCGTCGACGTCGGCGTCGCTCATCAGGATGATCTTGCCGTAGCGCGCCGCCTCGAGGTCGAACGAGCGACCCGAGCCGGCGCCGATCACCTGGATGATCGCCGCGCACTCGGCGTTCGACAGCATGTCGCTGATCGACGCCTTCTGCACGTTGAGGATCTTGCCGCGGATCGGCAGCAGCGCCTGGAACTCGCTGTTGCGCGCGAGCTTGGCGGTGCCGAGGGCCGAATCGCCCTCAACGATGAACAGCTCGGACTCGCCGACGTCGTTCGACCGGCAGTCGGCGAGCTTCGCCGGAAGCGACGAGGACTCCAGGGCGTTCTTGCGACGCTGCGTCTCTTTGTGCGTGCGCGCGGAGATGCGCGCCTTCATCTCGGAGACGACCTTGTCGAGCAGGAGGCTGGTCTGCGCCTTGTCGTCGCGCTTGGACGACGTGAAGCGTGCCGAGAGCTCGCGGATGACGACGTTCGACACGATCTGACGCACGGCAGGAGTGCCGAGCACCTCCTTCGTCTGACCCTCGAACTGCGGCTCGGGCACCCGCACCGTCAGCACCGCGGTGAGACCGGCGAGGATGTCGTCCTTCTCGATCTTGTCGTTGCCGACCTTGAGACGCCGAGCGTTCTGCGTGACCTGATCGCGGAGGACCTTCATCAGGGCCTGCTCGAATCCCTGCTGGTGCGTGCCGCCCTTGGGCGTGGCGATGATGTTGACGAACGAGCGCGACACCGTCTCGTAGCCCGTTCCCCACCTGACGGCGACGTCGACGTGGCATTCGCGCTCGACCTCGGTGGGCACCATCGCACCGGACGGCTGCAGCACCGGGACGGTCTCGGTGAAGCTGCCGCTCCCGGTCAGACGCCAGGTGTCGGTGATTCCCGCGTCCGGGGCGAGGAAGTCGGCGAACTCGGAGATGCCGCCGTCGAAGCGGTAGCTCGTCTCGACCGGCTCGCCGGACTCGGTGCCGGGGCGCTCGTCGCGGATGACGATCTCGAGGCCCGGGACGAGGAACGCGGTCTGCCGCGCGCGCTGCTCGAGCTCCTGCAGGTTGAACGCGGCGTCCTTGGTGAAGATCTGCGGGTCGGCCCAGTAGCGGATCCGGGTTCCCGTCACGCCCTTCGCCGCGCGGCCGGCGACCCGCAGCTCGCTGCGCTGCTCGAACGGCGTGAACGTGGAGTCGGGGCTGCCGTTGGAGAAGATGCCCGGCTCGCCGCGGTGGAACGACATCGCCCATGTCTTGCCGCCGCGGTCGACCTCGACGTCGAGGCGCTCCGACAGCGCGTTCACGACGGATGCGCCGACGCCGTGCAGGCCGCCTGATGCCGCGTACGACCCGCCGCCGAACTTGCCGCCGGCATGCAGCTTCGTGAAGACGACCTCGACGCCCGACAGTCCGGTGCGCGGCTCGATGTCGACCGGGATGCCGCGGGCGCGGTCGCGCACCTCGACGCTGCCGTCCGCGTGCAGCACGATGTCGATGCGCGTGCCGTGCCCGGCGAGGGCCTCGTCGACCGAGTTGTCGATGATCTCCCACAGGCAGTGCATGAGGCCGCGGGAGTCGGTGGACCCGATGTACATGCCCGGGCGCTTGCGGACCGCCTCGAGCCCTTCGAGCACCTGGAGATGATGGGCTGAATACTCGGCGGTCACAGTCTCCCATCGTAATCCGCGCGCCCGACAGGGCCGCGCAGACACGCTTCGGGCCGAGCAGCGCTACGCGCTCAGCGAAATGTCGCCCATTCGCGGCATTCTCGAAACATCCCCGTGGTTGTATCTGATCACCGGCCAAGAGTTCTACATATACGAGGAGGCACCGAAATGACCACGCTATCGACACCCACAGAGCCCGGCGCCGTCCTCGAGTACCGCCTGACCGCGGTGGACCGCTGCGATTCATGCGGCGCGCAGGCCTACATCGCCGCCGAGGTCAACGGCAGCGAACTGCTCTTCTGCGCCCACCACGGCCGCAAGTACGAAGAGAAGCTCCGCAGCATCGCGACCTCGTGGCACGACGAGACGGCGCGGCTGGCGGAATAAGGCCCCCCGAGGTCCGCTGCTCCGCAGCCCCCTGACGACCGCCCCGTGAGACGCCTCGCGTCTCACGGGGCTTTCACGTGTAGACGCGCGGGATCAGCGGCGAGACCCTCACCGCGATTTCTTCGCCGATCGTGCCGATGACCTCGGCGAGGTCGGTCGCCGTCCCCTCGCCGGATCCGCCCGGGCCGTAGATCGTCACGACGTCTCCGACCGCGGCACCGGTCCATGCGTCGACGAGGGACTGCGCACCGCCCACCGGGCCGAGCCTGCGCGCACCGGCCGGTGTGCCGACCATGGCGCGACCGCGCAGCGAGGACGGCAGCCCGTCGGCTGCACCGATGTCGATCCGCACGGTCTCCTCGTGCACGGCGACCACCTCGGCCTCGAGCCGGGCGATCGTGCGCAGTCCGAGCGTGTCGGCCGACGGTCCGCCCGCAGATCGGATGCCGTAGCAGAACGCCCCCACCCGCACCATGTCGTAGCGGAACTCAGGGCGCGCGAACGACGCGGCGCTGGCAGCCAGATGCCGGACGTGAGGGCGGATGCCGACGGCCTCTGCCTCGTGCAGCGCCCGCTCGAACACAGCGCGCGCGTCGTCGTCCTCGGCATCCGAGGCCTCGGCGATGTGGCTCCAGACACCGACGACGTCGATCCGCCCCGCGGCCTGCAGCGCAGCGGCCCGCGCGACGAACGTGCTCCACTCCTCCGGGCGGACGCCGTTGCGGTGCAGCCCGGTGTCGATCTTGAGATGCACCCGCGGCGCGCCGGCGGCGTCGGATGCGGCATCCGCGAGCTCCTCCAGGAGCTCGGCGTCGCCGATCCCGAGGTCCAGGTGCGCTGCGATGGCGGTGCGCAGATCGTCGCGCGACGCGGCGATCCAGGTGAAGATGCGGGCCGCGTCGCCGGCAGCGGCGCGCACGGCGGTTCCGGTCCGCACGTCGAATGCGCCGAACCACGTGACGCCGGCGGTCGTCGCCGTCTGCACGACGGCTTCCAGACCGTGGCCGTACGCGTCGTCCTTGACGACGAGCATGAGCTCGGCGGGCGCGACCGTCTCGCGCACCTGCGCGATGTTGGCCGTGAGCGCCGACAGATCGACGTGCAGTCGCGCCGTCACGGAGCCGCCTCGCGGATGGCGCGAAGCCCCACCGTCGTGATGAGCTCCCCCTCGCTGAGGCCGGTCGCCTGAACCCAGCTCGAGAGCGACGGCTCGCCCAGCGAGGGGTCGCCGAGGAACAGCACCTCGTCGCCGCGCCGCACGGCGGCATCCGTGATCTCCACGACGCAGACGTCCATCGCGACGCGCCCGACGATGTGGTGGCGACGGCCGGCGATGGCGACGTCGACGGCGCCGCCCAGCGCGCGGACGATGCCCTGCGCGTAGCCCCCCGTCACGAGGGAGATGCGGGTGTCGGCGGCTGCTCGGTAGGCGTACCCGTACGACACGCCCTCGCCCGCGCGGAGGTCCTTGACCGACAGCACGGTGCCGGTCAGGCGCAGCACAGCTGTCGTGGACGGGCCGGCGCCGGGGAGTCCGAACAGCGTCGACGGCGTGAGCGTGGTCGAAGGTCGCGCGATGGCCGATCCGTCGGCCGTGAAGACGGGCGCTTCCGCCGCAACGAGCCCCTGAGCCTCGAGAACCTCGTGCACGAGTGAACGGCCGTGGCCCCAGGCATCCGCCTCGAGGACCGACGGATCGAACGAGCGGATGCCGCGCTCCCACGCAGCACGGGCGTTCGCGGTGAGCGCGCCCCGCGAGATCCGGGCGACCGGGCTGCTGCGGGGAGCCGATCCCGGCGCGGGCACGCCGTGCCCAGGGATCGAGGAACTCACGCCTCTAGACTATCGGGGTCCCCCGCACCCGATCCCGGAGCACGCATGCCTTCTCAGGGCCTCGCCCTCTCGAACCGCCTTCGCTATCTCGCCTGGCGTGTCCGTCGCATCGATGTCGGATCCGTGCTCGAGCGGGCGAGGGAGACTGCCCATGCGCACGGCAGATGGACCCCGGCCGTGATGGTCGACATGCTGTGGTCGGCCGGTTTCAGGCAGGTCGGCTTTCAGGACTACGTCGACTACGACTTCGCGATCCTGAACCGCGCCGAGCGGGCGACCTACATGACGCACCCGGTGTCGAACGAGCTGTCTCAGAAGTACGACCATCCCGATTACCGCGGTCTGTTCCAGGACAAGGTCGAGTTCGACCGCACGTTCAGCGACTTCCTCCGTCGCGACTGGATGGTCGTCGAGGAGAGTAACGCCGACGCCGTGCGCGCCTTCGCCGAGAAGCAGGGCACCATCGTCACCAAGGAGCCCGTCGGCCAGGCCGGGACCGGCGTGCACCGCTACCACGCCGCCGACATCACCGACTGGGACGAGTTCCACCGCGGCCTGCTCTCGCGTGGCGAGCTGCTGATCGAGGAGGTCATCCGCCAGCACGCGGACCTCGCCGCGGTCTGCCCCGGCACGGTCAACACCACCCGCGTCACGGCCTTCTTCGACGGGGAGACCACGCACATCCTGGCCATGGCGCAGAAGTTCGGCCGCGGCGCGGTGAGCGACCAGATGACATTCGGCGGCTTCTACACGATGCTCGACCAGAACGGCCATGCGGTCGGCCCCGGGTACGACTCGCACGGGCATGTTCACGTCACGCACCCCGACAGCGGCTTCACGATCGCCGACTTCCAGCTGCCGATGATCGACCAGGTCAAGGAGTTCGTCGACCAGATCGCGCGCGTCGTCCCGCAGGTCCAGTACGTCGGCTGGGACATCGTGGTCACCCCCGAAGGCCCGGTGCTCGTCGAGGGCAACTGGGGCGCCGGCGTCTACGAGAACAAGCCCAGCGTCACCGGCATCCGCACGGGGCACAAGCCGCGCTACCGCGAGGCCATCGGTTTCTGACCCGGCGCGGATAAGGAAAAGGCGCGGCATCCGGAGGGGTGCCGCGCCTTTCACATGACTGCGATCAGACCGCGCGCACGATGCCGAGCGGTGTGGACTGGTGCCCCTGACCGAGCGGGTTGTCCTTGAGGATCGCGACGAGGCGCTTCTCCCCCGCCTTGTCGAGGGTCGAGCCGAGGATGTTGCCGCCGAGGTCGTTGATGTCGACCACGGCCACCTCGGGCGCACCGCCGAGCAGCGCCTTGACCTGCTGGGCGACCTCGCGCGGACGCTCGGGGCCCAGCACGACCGCCTTGTTGTACGGCGGGATCGTGCCGGACGTGGGACCGTCGATCGCCCGGGCCTTGTCGCCGGCGATGCGGTAGAAGTCGCCCTTGCGCCCGAACAGCTTCGTGACGGCAGACACCGCTGCCGCGAACAGGATGCGGATCGGACCGCACTCGCGCAGCGCCATCTCCATGGTCTCGGGCATGCCGAGACCGATGCCGTACGGGGTGCGCGTGACGTACTTCGAGAGGAAGAACGCGAGCCGGCGGGGCTTGATGTCCTCGACGAGGTACGAACGGCCCTGCGTGATCGCGACGATCTTCTCCGTCACGAACAGCAGGTCGCCCTCGCGCACGACGTCCCCCGCGTACTCGCGGATGAACTCGTCGAGGTCGTCGCCCGGCATCACGACCCGCGTGCGGATCGGGATGCGCGCGAACGACGAGCCTTCGACCTGGACGGTGAGCGCCTTGCCGGCGTTCGCCTCGCTCACTCGAGGTAGTCCCGCAGGGACTGGGAGCGGGACGGATGCCGCAGCTTCGCCATGGTCTTCGACTCGATCTGGCGGATGCGCTCGCGGGTGACCCCGAACGTGTCGCCGATCTGGTCGAGCGTCTTGGGCTGGCCGTCGCCGAGGCCGAACCGCATGCGGATCACGCCGGCCTCGCGCTCCGAGAGCGAATCGAGGAGCGACTCGAGCTGACGCTGCAGCATCGTGAAGCCCACAGCGTCGGCGGGAACAACGGCCTCGGTGTCCTCGATGAGGTCACCGAACTCGCTGTCGCCGTCCTCGCCGAGAGGAGTGTGCAGCGAGATCGGCTCACGGCCGTACTTCTGCACCTCGATGACCTTCTCGGGGGTCATGTCGAGCTCGCGGCTGAGCTCCTCGGGCGTGGGTTCGCGACCGAGGTCCTGCAGCATCTGACGCTGGACCCGCGCGAGCTTGTTGATGACCTCGACCATGTGCACCGGGATGCGGATGGTGCGCGCCTGGTCGGCCATGGCGCGCGTGATGGCCTGACGGATCCACCAGGTCGCGTACGTCGAGAACTTGAAGCCCTTGGTGTAGTCGAACTTCTCGACCGCGCGGATGAGGCCGAGGTTGCCCTCCTGGATGAGGTCCAGGAACTGCATGCCACGACCCGTGTAGCGCTTCGCGAGCGACACCACGAGACGCAGGTTGGCGCCCAGAAGGTGGCTCTTCGCGCGCTGGCCGTCGCGGGCGACCCACTGCAGGTCGAGTCCGAGCTGCGAGGTCTTCTCAGCGGCCGACATGTGCGACAGCTTCTCTTCGGCGAACAGTCCCGCCTCGATGCGCATCGCGAGCTCGACCTCTTCGGCCGCGTTCAGCAGCGGCACCTTGCCGATCTGCTTCAGGTAGTCCTTGACGGGGTCGGCTGTGGCGCCGGTGATCTGCGTCGAGTACACGGGGACGTCGTCCTCGTCGCTCGACGAGATGACGATCGCACCCGTGGGCAGAGGCTCGGTGAACACGGGCTTCGTGCTCTCCTCGTCCTCCTCGTCGTCGTCGGACGCGGCGGCGTCGTCGGTGGAGGCCTTCGCGTCCTTGGCGGCCGGGGCCGCCTCCGCGGTGTCGTCCGCGGCATCCGTTTCGATGTCGTCGGCCTCGATCTCGACGTCGTCGTCGAGCTCCTCGACGTCGTCCTCGAAGTCGTCGTCCGACTTCTTCGCGCGCTTGGACGCGGTCTTCGGTGCCGCCTTGGACTTGGCGGCGCCCTTCGCTGCGGGAGCCTTCTTCGCGGCGGGAGTCGTCGCCTGGTCCGTCTCGGTGTCCTTCGCGGCCGAGCGAGCCTTGGTGTTCGTGCCTGGAGTCACGTTTCGCCTTTCACCGGTCGACACGCCCTGCGTGTCTCCGGTCGGTTTCGGACACTAGTAAGACCCTTGTCAAGTCCACATCTTCAGCCGGAAGCCGGACGAAGACGGTTGACAACGGGTCAGAGCGTCTAGTATCTCATACTTGCCGTGCGCCGCCAGCATCGCCCCGCGTGGACCGGCGCACCTCCATCACCCAATTCAACGCGCTGGTCCGGCGTGGAATTCCACCCACGCCGCAGCCGAAGGATCAGGAGCCGCGCTTGTCGTCCTCCGCCGGCCGTGTCGCGAGGAATCGCTCGAGTTCGGCGGCGAGCTCGTCGGCGCTCGGCAGATCGCCGGTATGGATCATCGGGGTGGCCAGCGTCGACCCCGCCATGTAGGCGTCGTAGCGCTCTTCGAGTCCCTGCACCATCCTGGCCAGCTCGTCGCTGCCCTCGATCTGCTCGGTGACCTTCTCGAGGTACTCGCGGTTCTCGTCGCGCAGGTCGTCGCCCGCGAAGACGAGGCCCGTCGCGACGGTGAGACTGTCCAGCGCCGCGAGAGCCGCGGCGGGGTACTCGGTGTCACCCAGGTAGTGCGGGATGAGCAGGACGAAGCCGGCGATGCGCACCCCGGCTGCGGCGAGCCGGTACTCGAGCAGATGACCGGCGGTCGCGGGCACCTGGGTGTGGGGCTGCCACACCGAGTGCGCCTCGGTGAGCTCTGACCGCGTGCCGCTGACGGTGGTGCCGATCGGTCGCGTGTGAGGGACGGGCATCGGGATCGCGTGGACCCACGTGACCGTCGACACGCCGTAGCTCTCGGCGAGATCGAGCACGGCGCCGGCGAAGGCGTCCCAGGCGAAGTCGGGCTCGTAGCCCGCCAGCAGCAGGAACGGCTGCCCGAGCGCATCGTGGGCGAACGAGAGCTCCAGACGCGGCGGCCGGTAGTCGGTGAGGTGGTCCTTCTCGAACGACACGATGGGCCGGCGCGCACGGTAATCCAGCAGCGTGTCGTTGGAGAAGACGGCCAGCGGCGACGGCGACAGATCGTCGCGGAAGTAGTCGATGACTCGGCTCACGGCGCTGCCGGCGTCGGTGAACCCGGTCAGGGCGATCACGAGCGGCAGCCCGCGCGGCACGGGCGGCGCGGAAGCCGCACGCTCGAACAGCGGGCCGGGAAAAGGCATGGTCCCATGCTACGAGTCACCCCGACATGGTCGGGTCGCGCCGGTCGCGCTCAGAGCGAACAGTCGTCGTCCCTAGGATGGAGACCATGTCGTTTCCCGACCTCGAGTACCGCACCGCACCCGTCCGAGAGTCCGACGCCGACCTCCTGCTCGTCGCACTCCCCCCGCTCGAGGCCGAGGACTCCCCCGACCTGTCCGACTGGCCGGGACTTCGCGATGCGCTCCTCGGTGTGGGCTTCACGGGCGCTGCAGGCTCATGGGTCCGCGCATACGCGCCGGAGGCCACTACGCAGCCACTGGCCGTCGTCGGCACGGGATCGGATCCGGATGCCGCGGCTCTGCGTGACGCGATCGGCGCTGCGATCCGCGCGCTGACCGGGTTCGCGACAGTCGCCGTCGCCGCGCCGTACGCCGACCCCGCCCTGTGGACCGCGATCGCGGAGGGCGCGGCCCTCGGGGGCTACCGGTTCGACGGGTACAAGAGCGAGGCGCCCAAGCCGCGCGCTGCGCGCGTCGTCGTCCACGGCACGGCCGAACCCGACGACACCGCCCTGAAGCTCATCGTCGAGACCGCGGCATCCGTCGCCCTGGTGAAGGACCTCGTCAACATCCCGGCGGAGTGGCTCGGCCCCGCCGACGTCGCCCGGCGGGCCGCCGAGTCCGTGTCGGATCTGCCCGTCACCGTCGAGATCCTCGACGAGGATGCGCTGCGCGAGCAGGGCTTCGGCGGCATCCTCGGCGTCGGCCAGGGATCGGATCGCCCGCCGCGCCTGGTGCGTCTCGAGTACGCACCCGAGAGCGCCGCCAGGCACGTCGCGCTCGTGGGCAAGGGCATCACGTTCGACACCGGCGGGCTGTCGCTCAAGCCGGCGGCCTCGATGGTCGGGATGAAGTACGACATGGCCGGAGCCGCGACAGTGCTCGCAGTGCTCAAGGCCGCGGCATCCGTCGGAGCGCCCGTCAAGGTGACGGCATGGCTGTGCCTCGCCGACAACATGCCCTCGGGGCGCGCGACGCGCCCGGGCGACGTGCTGCGCCTGCTCGACGGCACCACGGTCGAGGTGCTCAACACCGACGCCGAGGGGCGCCTCGTCCTCGCCGACGGACTCGTCGCCGCCAGTCGCGAGCACCCCGATGTCATCGTCGACGTCGCCACCCTCACCGGTGCGATCCTGATCGCCCTCGGCACGCGCCACACCGGCGTGATGGGCGACGACGAAGCCGTGGCGGCGTATCTGGCCGCCGCCGCCGTGGCCGGCGAGCCCGCATGGCAGCTGCCCCTGCCCGGCCACATGGTCGAGGAGCTCGATTCGCCGATCGCCGACCTGCAGAACGCCAAGATCGGCGATCCCGCCGGCGGTTCGCTCTTCGCAGGCCTGTTCCTGCGTCACTTCGTCGGCCGCACGGCCGACGAGGAAGATGCGCCCCGCATCCCGTGGGTTCATCTCGACATCGCCGGCAGCGGCACCCACAAGGGCGCGCCGTACGGCTTCACCGACAAGGGACCGACTGCCGCGACAGTGCGCAGCTTGATCCGCTTCGTCCTGGCTGACCTCGATGAGGAGGCACGATGACCGACCATTCCTTCGATCTCGTCATTCTGGGCGGTGGGAGCGGCGGCTATGCGGCCGCACTCCGCGCCGCGGAACTCGGCAAGACCGTCGCCCTCGTCGAGAAGGACAAGGTGGGAGGCACCTGCCTGCACCGCGGCTGCATCCCCACGAAGGCGCTGCTGCACGCCGCCGAAGTCGCCGACACCGCACGGGATGCCTCGGCCATCGGCATCCGCGCCACCTTCGAGGGCGTCGACCCGGCCGGTGTGCGTGCCTACCGCGAAGGCATCGTCGCGAAGAAGTACAAGGGCCTCGAAGGCCTCGTGAAGGCTCGCGGCATCACGGTCGTGAACGGCGAGGGCCGGCTCGAGGCAGGACCGGCCGTCCGCGTCGGCGACGACCTCTACCTCGGCACCGACGTCGTGCTCGCGACCGGGTCGTACAGCCGCACGCTTCCGGGGCTCGAGATCGGCGGCCGCATCCTCACCAGCGAGCACGCCCTCGAGCTCGACGAGATCCCCACGAGCGTCGTCATCCTCGGCGGCGGCGTCATCGGCGTCGAGTTCGCGAGCGTGTGGCGCTCGTTCGGCGCCGACGTCACGATCGTCGAGGCGCTCGACCACCTCGTGCCGAACGAGGACGTGGCGATCAGCAAGGGCCTCGAGCGTGCATTCCGCCGCCGCGGCATCCAGTACTCCCTCGGTGTGCGCTTCCAGACCGCGACGCAGACGGCGGATGCCGTCACCGTGACCCTGGAGAACGGCAAGACGTTCACCGCCGACTACCTCCTGGTGGCCGTGGGCCGCGGACCGGCGTCTGCCGGCCTCGGCTACGAGGAGGCCGGCGTCACCATCGACCGCGGATTCGTGCTCACCGACGAGCGTCTGCGCACCGGCGTCGACCACGTGTGGGCCGTCGGCGACATCGTCCCGGGGCTGCAGCTCGCCCACCGCGGATTCCAGCAGGGCATCTTCGTCGCCGAGGAGATCGCGGGCCACTCCCCCGTCGTGATCCCCGACGCGCAGATCCCCAAGGTCACCTACAGCCACCCCGAGGTGGCGTCCGTCGGTCTCACGGAGGCGCAGGCCGCAGATGTGCACGGCGCCGACGGGATCGTCGCGTACGAGTACAACCTCGCGGGCAACGGCAAGAGCGAGATCCTGGGCACGAGCGGCATCGTCAAGGTCGTGCGCGCCAAGGACGGACCGGTCCTCGGGGTGCACCTCATCGGCGATCGCGTCGGGGAGCTCATCACCGAAGGGCAGCTCGTCGTGGGGTGGGAAGCCCACCCCGAAGACATCGCCCCATACATCCACGCGCACCCGACGCAGTCCGAAGCGCTCGGCGAGGCGTTCCTCGCCCTCGCGGGCAAGCCGCTGCACGCGCTCTGACCCTCGCGGTCGCCCCTCATCACTAAGCTAGATCCGATATTTCTTCAGAAGGAGACATCCTCATGAGCACATCCGTGGTCCTCCCCGCTCTCGGTGAGAGCGTGACCGAGGGAACGGTCACCCGCTGGCTCAAGAACGTCGGCGACACGGTCCAGGCGGACGAGGGCCTGCTCGAGATCTCCACGGACAAGGTGGACACCGAGATCCCGTCGCCGGTCAGCGGCGTCATCGAGGAGATCCTCGTCCAGGAGGACGAGACTGTCGAGGTCGGCGCCGTGCTGGCGAAGATCGGCGACGGCTCCGGTGCCGCCGAGGCGCCCGCTCCGGAGGCTGCCGCCGCCGAGGCTCCGGCCCCCGAGGCCGAGGCTCCGGCCG